>JABXGU010000801.1 GCA_016550415.1 archaeon
AGCTTCAAAATTTTTGAAAGACCCGAATCCCTCTCTCAAAGGCAGAATCCTCCCTTGGAGGGCCTCTAGCCCGAGTCGTCCTCGCCCTCCCTCTGCTGCCCCCGGCGTTACTTTTTTTTCCAATAAATAGAGATAGGATTTGAATTAGCAGAATATTAGGATAAGATTGAAATTCTTTGCCAAAAGATTTCTGTCAATGTCCTGTCTACGAAGCTGATGCTAAAATATCATTTTCGACAGCAAACTCTAAGACTTCGACAATTGCGTATTCAGGTAATCCAAGGAGGAAGGCTATCGTTTTGACGTCTCGTCTGCCATCTACGAGAAAGAGAACATCATGAGCATATGGCCCAAATTTTTGAAATAGCATATTACCAATTGCTGAGCCTTTGTCAAGTGCTGCAAGAAGTCCCTCGCTTCCTATTGGGATATATGCTAGCCCAATTCGATCCTCCGACGGTGAAGGTAATGGTGGTGTTTCCGGTTCTTCTATTTCAGGTGGTGGCGTTTCAATTGTAGTCGATGCAGGCTCAGATGGTGCAGCAAAGATTATTGGTTTTGCTGGTGGGGGTGTTGTTGGTGGGGTAGCAGGATGTTCTGTTGGTTCAGTTACAGCTTCTGCTGGTTTCGCTGCAGGCGCGGGCAGTGGTGCTTCTTTGAGGATGACAAGGTCTAGTTCCTTGAGAGCTAGCAATGTTGCTTTTGTTTTGACTACAGCTATGCCTAAAGATAGATTTGATGGGAACAGAACGGCGAGAAGCCAATCATTGACGATTTTTGAAATAATCACAAGTCCTTGCTCGGTATTTACGGTTAGTTGGCTGATTCTACCATGGTAGAGACCAATGGTTTGTATGACCATGGCTTCAACTTCTGGATCCAAGTTGCTCTCAAATGTAGTATTGTCTGGAGATATTATGCAGAATGCTTTAACCATTCGGTCAAAGCGCAAGTTATCCAGAGCTCGTTGGATCGCCTCTGCCATGAGTCAATTAATACCTCCAAGAATGACTTAGTAATATCAGTTCGGAATCTCTATAATCTTTGCGCCATTCTAATAATAGGCTGTTTAACTGGTCATATTAATTATTACTTTGTCTCCCGCTTGTTCTACGTATCCGAAGCCTTTTCGTTCAAGTTGGATGATTGTTCCTTTTGCAAGTTCTCGCAAGGCATTTTCGCCTACGCCTATTTCAATGCGTAAGCTTTTGGTATTGAGTTTTTCTCCTTTGAATAGAACATCTGGAATTCTCAAATGAACAGGGACCGTTTCATCGGTTATCCACTGTATCTTCATATTTGCCTGTTCAAGATTATTACCTGCATAGATGCCTTCAAGTCCCTTTGTTGTTTTTCGTTCCACTTGAACATTGTACAAGTGTTTAAGACGAAATATTGTACCCCGCTTAATTTGTGCAGCATCATTACCATCGATGAATACATGATTCTGCACATTGATGGTTCGTGTTCCCCGTTCGGTGAAATCAGGGTGTAGCGGGATAGCTGCCTTTGCAGGTTTGGCATCCTTTATTGTCACTCGGACTGGTTTATTCACATAATAATATCGATTCGCCATTGGATCAATAAGACGCCTGTTGATTCCGAGAATAAGGGACCAATCTATGACAGGTTGAGCTACGCTCATCCCTACTTCTCTCGTAACTTCTCGTATTGTTTCAGGAATAATGCCGCGATGGCACAGAGCAGTAATTGTGGAAAGTCGTATGTCATCCCATCCACTGATTTTTCCTGATTCGATGAGTGGTCGGATTTTTCTTTTACTGACCGGTGTGCCTTCAATGGTAAAGCGGGAAAATTCCTGGATTCTTGGCTGAGGTAAATTGAAGCGTGAGCGGATATATGCTTGCAGTTCTCCTCTACTGGAAAATTCGCTACTACGAAGAATATGGGTAATTCCATTGAGATGGTCCTCAAAGGCTACAGCAAAGTCATAGGTGGGCCAAAGCCGATATTTGTCTCCTTGAAAGGGATGAGGATATTCTATGATACGGAAGATATTGGGGTCTCTCATTACTGCATTTGCATGGTTCATGTCTATTTTTAATCGGCAGACAATTTCTCCCTCTTGATATTTGCCCTCCAGTACATCATCCCAAATAGCCAAATTGGTTTCTTTCTCAACTTCTCTGTGGGCACAGGGATTATGATTTCGTCGGTTATTCTTTATGGTATCAATTGGGCAGGTGCATAGGTAAGCTTCTCCACGTTCAATGAGTTTACGGGCTTTTTCATAGAAAAAGGGTATATCGTCAGATACCTTGAGTTCATGATCCCAATCAATATTCATCCAGCGATAGCCTTCACGGAAGGCTTCATAATATTCCTCTTTCACGTTTCGTGGGTTGGTGTCTTCAAATCGCAGTACGAGTCGCCCGTTATACTTCCTTGCATAATACCAGTTTATGAAGCCTGCATATGCATGTCCAATATGTGGGTATCCGCTGGGCTCTGGGGGAAGCCTTGTTGTAACTTTTCCCTTCTCTGCCCCTGCCAACGGAGGTAATTCTTTCGCTACATGTTCCCGATGTTGAACTAGTAATTCTGGAGCAATTGTTTTCAGCTCAGCGATTTGCTTTTCCAGTGAAAGTTTATTGACTTGTTGAACAATCTTTTTTACAAAAATAATGATTTTTTGTGCCTGCTGTCTCAGGTCTGGACGTTCTGCAAAGAGTTTCCCAATTACAGCACCTGCATCTGCCTTTCCATCATACTTTATGGCATTTGCCAAGCCATATTTACGAATGAGTTGTGTAATTTTTTCAGATAGCTCCTCAGTCAATATGGGCCGCCTGCACTATTCACCATTACAGCAATTTGCTACAAAGAAGTTTAACGACCAACACTTATGCTTTTTGTGTCCAGTCGGGGAGTTTTTCTTTTTCCATTATTTCATGAAGAAGCTTAGTGTCGAGCGTTCTAAGCCAAGAAATTTTTCCGACGCGGAATGAATTCCCTTTTCCAACAATAATCGCCTCGATGACATCCACAACTTCTCTCTCTGAAAGTTGGCTTGTGTCAATTTCAAAGATTTTCTCAGAAGAATGATGTTGCAGAGCTTGAGAAGTACAGACATCTAGGATTTCAGCTTGCACGTTTTCCAGGATTTTCTTATAGGACCATTTGCGCTTGCGCAACCGCTGAGCTAGCAGAACAGGATGGCAGCGGAGAACAATCAAATATCCAAGATTCCTTTCGGGGACTTCATCTGCAAAATGACCGACAATGATACATTGAGCAGTTGATTGCTCCAAGTAAGTTGTCAAATATTTTCTTAGTCCATCCAAATCTGCGATAAGTGTATCCCGTTCTTTGTCCATACCAGTGAAAAGTCCTAGTTCCTTAATCACACTGCTTAAGTCAATAAGCTCTCCACCAAGCCGGTCTTTTAGTAATTGACCAACTGAAGTTTTACCTGTACCTGGGGTTCCGGAAATTGCGATTGCCTGTTTCGCTGTCATTAACTAGGTTCTTATCTCTTCTTTGTAGATAAGGACTGTGGCTTCAGCTAAACCGCAATTATGACTTTTGCGCAGTCTTGAATTATGGTGAGGAAAATTAGACTCAAAAAGACAATTCCTGAGTCTGTTGACGGGTTGATCTCTCATAGTCTTCAAGAGCCGCTAGTTCACGTTGAAGCCTAATTCGGTGTTCCCCCTGACTAGCAGCAATGGCTTGACGAAGTAGTCGCTTCGTCCGACGAATGTCGATGGACATATCAATTCTTTTTGATATTGACATACTCATGATTGGTTCTGAGCAATTAGTGCTCACGATTTAACACCGACTAAAATGCCGAATGCGGATATTTAAAGCACGAGAGGGTTCGATATAAGTGAAAAATGCCCAAAGTTATTCAGTTACTTCAAACCTTGTTCCATGCACGAATCCTCTTTTCTCTGAAATCATCTTCTTCGCTAGAAGCGCTTCAATGGCGGTCCGTACTCTCGCTAGTGGCCATCGAGTGGCAAGCATTGCTGCTTCAAGAGAGATAGCCCCGCCCTTTCGTGCAGCAATATCCAATAATCCAGCCTCATCATTGCTAAGAAATTCTTGGCGAAGTCGAATAGTGAGGACACCTTCACTCTCGTGAAGGCTAAGAATTTGCTTCTTCTCAAGTTTGCTCAGAGCCTTCCGAAAAGCTTTGGGTGAAACACTTGAAAAATCTGGGGTCTCATGAAGCTTTGTGTATAAATCTGCAGCAGTAATTGTTGATCTTGCCTGTTCATGTGCATGTTTTCGCGTTAGAAGATAGATTAGAAGTTCATCCAAGTTTTTAGGTGTCTGAACAACAATCTGAAACTCCTTCTTAAGACGATGCAAGGTTTCCTCTGTTCCAGCAAAGAGCCCTGATTGTTGTGATGCTTCAGAATCAATTTTTTCAACTCGTTCTCGGAGTTTTTCATCCTTCGTTGGAGCACGTTCCACTTCTCTTTCCTTCAGTTGCTTACCAAAACGTCGGAATGCTTCATCCAATTCATCGTCATTATTCTTTTCTGAAGACATCAATGGTAACTCCCAAAAATAGCTTCATTAGAATCTAGAAAGTGTCGCACTTTTAAAGACTCTTAGCAGCTGATATCAATACTAGATGGTTGGTGATTGTGTTTGACAGAACCTTGCTCCATGTTGCTATCAACTAATGTCGGGTCCCACATATTCAGAAAATCAAAACGTTTCCTCTTGATGGGCTCCTGTTTACTCAAAGAACATCCAGAAATTGTGGAAAAATATGCCAAGGACCGGGTTTGCCTACACGTATGCCTTGAGGCTCATCATATGAATATGGCTGAAACAAAGTTAGCCTGCTTGATAAAATTACATGAACCCACTGAGCTCATGGTCCTGACAGTAGATGGTTCACCGCACTGCCTCCAGCTTCATGTTATTGCAGAGGATATGCGCCGCTACTTCAATCTTGGAACATCCATTCAGCATATCGTGATTGAACATGGGAGCACATGTGTCATTAGTGGGGTTGCTGTGAAGACTGCAAGACACCTGCACAAGGTTCAACAATTAATAGATCAGCAAAAACCGGCGAATCCCAGTTAGAGCTGGATCCATTGTTTCCACGGCTACAACGATATTTGTTTTGCAGCATGGTTCTTCGATTGAGATTGGACTCTCCAGAGATGAAACATGATTAATCATCGATACGCTGTTTAGTCGAAGAGGTCTATAATTGCCAGTTGGTACTCGATACCAGACAGTTGACCCAGCATATGGCTGCGATGCATTTGAAGGTGAGACGTTTACCCACACTTGTGGCAATGAGACGTAGATATCAGTGTAATTGGAGAGAAATTTATTCTCATATTCTGTACGGATGTCCACCGTGGCATTTGGGAAATGCATGCGCTGGTTAGGAACTTCTTCTGGAGTTGCACGATAACCTGCCTGGACATAAAATTCACATGCTGGTGACGCGAGATCTAAAAGGCAGAATGAATTATTGGTCCAAGCTGTCACATTCAGGTCAAATATGAATCCCCATCTAGAGGCATTAGACATATCCGTGAAGGTGGCTTCAAAGGCTATAAGAGATTCATTATCAATTTTTGCATCGCCATCAACTGCTCCCACTCGTTCTACATCAAATAGTGAGATATTAGCTAGGATAGTGCCATCAGTTTCGTTGTATACTGTCTTGGGAAATTCGATGTAAGCCCGTCCATCTGAATATTCTGTTGATCCTTTTGGCATAAGCGTTTTGAACAGCATTGTGCAGTGAACGATTGTGCCATTTCCGTAGATTAGCGTATTGTTCACCATTTCTATGCTGAACTCAAAGGTGAACATGTCTGATAAGTCGTCAGCGGCAAGGGAAACATCATTGGAGCTATTTAGGGTGTATCCGAAGAGGAGCGACCAATATCCCTGAGCATTTCCTCCTAGGTCCCGCTTGGTCTCCATTGCTTGGCTGATGCCACCCATGTTATATGTGATTGAACGTGGTTCAATTGTCCGATTTAGCAGATAGGCATTTCCGAAGTAGTCGTATACTACAAAGTCTCTTACAGTTATGTTATGATCCTCATCAAAGGTGTCCTTTACTATCACATGAAGTGGATTTTCGGCTCTCTTAAATCCAATGCCAAACAGGGCTTCCATATAATCTATAGAAACAACTGATTCATTGTTCACATTGCAATGGAATATATCGTGCTGCAAAAAGTAAACATCAGCCTTTGCAGTCTCTGTGTCAGATTCCGTAGGAGTCCAGATTATGGCGGCAACAAATGCTCCACCAACTATGACTGCAACGAGTGCAATCACAAGACCAAACTTAATCCATGTGGGCATACGCCGAATTCGGTATGTAACTTGGCGCTCCCGCTTCCTTTGCAGTTTTTCAGGTAATCGTTCAAGACGCTTTTCACGGCGTTTTTGATCTTTTCGGCGTCTTCGCGTCACTATAGTTATCCTGCCGTGCTAAAGGCGCTATCAGCGTCATCTTTTCCCTTATTTCAACATTACGGCTCGGGTAACCATTGGCAGGTTCTCTATTTTATCATCTGGCTTGGTTTTCTGGGGAAAATTTAAATGATTCACTGTTCAGTCAGGAAGCGCACGTCAAAGAACATACAACTATACTATGGAGCGTGTCAAAGTATATGTCCGAAAAAGAACCATCGTCTGAGGAGCCAATCGAAACTACACCAGAGTCAGAAGAGGATGTGGAGGCAGAGGTCCCAACTCCATCTGCCACTCCTAAAACCAAAACTAAAACTGTAGAGGAAAAACCATCTGGTAAGGAGAAATCAAAACAGAAAGAGAAGCCAAAAACTCGTGCAAAACTGACAGTTCTTCAGGCTGCAGTTCTTGAAACAGTTCGAGAACGACCTCAGCGTGCTCAAGCAATTCAAACAATAATACGTGGTGTGGGCGGCGTTGAAATCCCACGCAATGAGATTATACGCTCTCTTAATGAACTTAAGGAAAAGGGGCTTGTAGAGAAGGTATCTGCAAAGGCTTGGCAAGCAAAATAAATTGATGTGCGCACTACTTCTTACGTTCTTTTAGTTCCTTTAGAGCTCGTTCAGCTACACTTAGGGCTTTCTTGTATTTCTTTTCCATTTTAGCAAGCTCAATTGTTAATTCTCTCACACGGACTGCTAGCTTGTTATTATCGTCTCGGAGTTCCTGAAGTTTTTGTTCAGCAGCTTGGAGTTCATCACGGAGAGCAGATATCCTTTGAGGGACATATTCACCTTTCCCTTCAACATCTGAACAAAGTTGTTGGAATCGCTCTACAGAAGCTTTTATTTTACTGGCAAAATCTGTGCGTAACCTTATACGCCGATTCTCAAATTCTTCAAGTGTTTGAGGTTCAGCATAATCAAGTGGATTAAAACCCATTGCAGCATGAATTGTCTCTCGTGTTCTAACATCCACAATGAGTGGAACCTTCACTGCGTCGCCAGCAAATATTGCTTGTCCCGTACCTAGGCGTTGAATATCATCATTCCATTCACGAGAAAGTCCTTCTGTACTAGACACTACAATATCGACGTCGCGAATATCTGTCAGCTGGTGGATAATCCAGGTGCCAACTTGGCTACGCACAGTGGTATCAAGTAGCTGGGGTTTCTGAGTGATTATGATTAGGTTTGCTGCAAATTTACGGCCCTCCTGTGCCAAGAGCCTCATAATCGAAGTTGTTGCCGCCTTTCCTCGATTAGGCGCTAGAAGGTGGGCTTCATCTACAAAGCAGAAAAATGGGGGTATAACTCGATCAACAGCAGCTTGGTAAAGATTAGTTAGAATCTCTTGGGATAGAGCTTCCTGAACATGAAGATCAAGCCCACGGAAATTAATTATTGTTCCTTGCCCAGACACTACCAAATCCTTTGGCTGGGTGCCAAGAAGTGCTTCAATGGGCAGGTCCGCGCCTGGATTTGCATGAAGATCCGCAAATTCGATGACACTTTTCTCATAACTTCTGGGCGTCACATTGAACTTTTCATTTCCCTCTTCTGAAGGTATTTTCAAACTTGAATATTCGCCGTGGCGATCCAAAACGACAATGGGGATTCCTTTCTTCAAGAACTCCTCCATAATTACTGCAGTTGTATAGCTCTTGCCGCTTCCTGTTTTTCCTACGACAAACAAGCGTCCCAATCGTTTTACAAGCAGCTGTATGGGAATAGTGCGACCAAGCAAATTACCTACAAAGACGGCCTCTTTCCTCGGGACATCAATGCCAAGGGATGAACCTACAGTGCGAGGAGTCGCCTTGTAGATTGCTGCATCTGGATTAAAGGGGGTTCGTGGCATTGTACCGACAACAGTGCAGGTTCCTTTGGTCTGCCCCTGTTCACTCCAAATATCCTTGCAAAGGAGCAGATATTCTTCACCTCGATGGGTTATGGAAAGAAAATCATTACGCCCAACAGCTCCATGCTCCGTAATCTGAATAGTTAGGGTATGTGTTGTGCTTCGCCCTATAATTTTAGCAACTGAACCCGCAGATGGAGCTGAAGCATTGTCTTTGGGTGAACCTTGTTGGGACAGGTCCTTGGCTTGACCTGATTGCCCATTGGGAGTATCTGGATTCAATTCAATCAGTCCCTTCCCGTCTAGTCTGAAAAATCACGCCCTTAAACACTTTGTAGAAGCTCAGAAATCAAGGATATTCGCTTTATGAATATAATTTGGCTTATGGGAGAACACTTTTTCTTCTAATATGTAATATTGTAAATGAGGGCGAATTCGGTGAAAGTTAAGACGGTGATTCCGATTGGGGCGTTATCACCAAGTCTATCCTTTGGTGCTGCATA
>JABXGU010000802.1 GCA_016550415.1 archaeon
CTCCCATCTAGGAGCATTACATGGCTGTTTAGAATTTTTAGAGATCAATGTAACACAGCCTTGGCTGTACGGAATAACTGGCCATGGATTAATGATTAACATAGCCGTTGACGATATTTGTCCAAGTGGACCCACGGCATGGAAACCAATACCACTGTTCACCGGGGCCAAGAATCTTGGTGTCGAATTTGATGGCGTTTTCGCCTGGCCTCAGCAAAGTACAGAAGCTGAGTACACGAAGAAGAAAGAAAAGGCTTGGAAATTAGTGTCCAAAGCACTTTCCGAAGGTCGTCCTTGTTATGGCTGGCAAATAGGTGACATCCCCGACTACTATATCATTTACGGCGTCGATGATTCAGGGTATTATTTCAAGGGCTATTTTCAAGAAGAAGGAGCAGGTCCGAAACCATGGAAGAACATCGGACAGATGTTTATCGACATCACCACTGTTAAACGGGTCAAGTCACCCGTTAATGATACGATCCAGGTCAAGGAGGCGCTGCAAGCCGTTTTACGCATTGCCACGAATGATAAGGAGTGGATTATGAGTCCAAAGTATCAGGCAGGAATAGCGGGCTTTGATGCTTGGATTGAGAATATCGAGAAAGGGAAAGCCGGGCAATTCGGGAACGCTTATAATGCGATGGTATGGTGGGAGTGCCGTGATATGGGACACAAATTTTTCCAAGAAGCCAAAGACCGCCTAAATGGTAAAGCTAAACCCTACTTGGAAAAAGCAGTTGAGTTGTATGGACAGGTTGCAGAGCAACTGCACGAGTTCGCGAAACTTTATCCCTTTGACAAAGACAAGTTAACCAACGATCAAATCGGAGTTAACGATACAAGCAAGATCGGAGTAGAATATCTGAAGAAGGCTCGAGATGCAGAAGCAGCAGGGTTGCAGGTCATCGAAAAAATCGTTGAGGTTCTGTAGAAATATCCAGCAGAGGTAATTACATCAGGTATTTTTCATAGTCTTTCACAAAGTAGCGAATATGTTTTCGTCCTCTTTGAATGATGGTATAGCCCTCCTGCGCTAGGAGGGCTTTTTGCTTTTCTATGCCACCAGGATATTTTGGATTCAATTCTCCAGTGTTTTTGATGGTTCGCCAATAGGGCGTATCACTTCCGGATTCCCCAGCTGCATTCGCGGCGATTGTCACAAATATACCCGTAGTGAGGGTACAACAGTATTGGGCTCCATGCTTCTTGGCGAGTTGTTCACAAATTTGAGTTAATGTGATAAGCTTCCCTTTGGGGACTTGATTCATAATAGCGTTGACATCTGATGGCGGAGCTAGTACAACGGAATCTCCGATTTGAGCACCCATTTTCTCAAGAGGATGGTAACATGGGAAGTTTTTCTCAAGGGGAACGACTTTAGGCATGCTTTGCGGGTCTTCCAGCTTTTCTTGCCAAGTCTTCCTTCTTTTTGGCATTATCATACACCAAGACTGTTAAAGACGTGCTTTTGTGATAGGTATTATGGTTGGAACGGGTGTAATTCCTTTGGGATCCTGGAGACCATAAGTGCAATATTCGTTATGGGTTGGAGCGCCACAGCAAATATCAACGGATCCTTCGGTGACATCAAAAATCATCGACCAAAGTGTGCCAAACCCATCATTGTAAAAGTGATTACACAACCCCTTTGGATGGACGGTGGCAAACAGGTCATGGACATTCTGTTTTGATATCTCTGGTGTATACTGGTCAATATATCTGGCAATTATACCTTCCCGAATTTTGGAGTGGTGGATGATTCCCACGTTTAGTTTATTGTATTGAACCATATCAGGGTGACGGAAATGGTTGATTGAAAAATCGTAAGGTTCAGAACTCTCGGAGTTGATGTGTTTTACACTTATTGTTCCATCCGCGACTTCAACCAGTGCAGCTGTATCGGTTTTATCCACCAACATGAATGTGAGGTAGCCTGTCATCGGTAGTTTTTCTAGTAAATCGAGGGCGGATTTGACGGAAGTACCTTGGTCCAGTATAGCCCTAAGGGTCAGCCAAAACATAGGACCACGATGTTTGAAAGGCACGCGAAAAATCCCTCCACCCGACATGGATACCACTAATCCGTGTTCGTTGATGCCATCATGGCGACCAAAGAGGAGACAGGAGAACCCGATATGATTCGCCTTACCATTCACCCGATTGGTAAAGAATTTCAGATCCTCTTCTTTATGTGTCCATTCATAGCTTCTTCCCGCATAGATGTGTTGGTCTTGCGTTGCCGTTGAGAGCACTGCCAATTGTGAGCATTCACCTCCAAGAGATGGTGCAAAGGTCCAATTCCAGAAAGGCATATTTTGTGGTGAAATTTCAAGTTCATCGACGAATCCTTGCATCTCATCAGTGATGCCCGGACAGCACTCTTCACAATAGGACCAGAGGGTCTCAAAATCCTTGAAGCCCAATTTTTTCAGATTCACTTTGCCGGATGTAAAGAACCTATGAGCCCCGGGTTCCTGCCGAATTAACTCACCAAGTTGTTTTCCAACCTCATAGGACGAGCCGTCGAGCACAATATGATGGTAGGTTACATCTACAAGTTCCAATTCTTCGCTTTCCATGGTATTCACCTGTGTCATTCATAACCTGGGTATTGGAGAGCTCTCTTTACCTTAGATACTTGTTTATATGTTTTACTAACCGTAGTTTAAATATTCAGAGACAAAATTACCACCCTTTTCGGTGTTTTCTCCTTCAAAAAAGCGAGGAATACAGGAGTTACCAAAGTCCTGGAAAAAGGCGCTTGCCGGTTTTATCAGCATATGCACCGTAGCCTGGGAGCCCAGTTAATAGAGCCCGATCTTCTTTTGTTGTCCGATAAACGAAGGCGGTGGTCATGATAATTCCAAGGAAGAATGCCCACCAAGAACCTAAGAGCAGAGGCATTCCAAGATAATAGAGGATTTGACCGAGATACCCCGGATGTCGTACCGCCCGATAGGGTCCTGTTGAAATGACGCGATGACTACGTTCGGTTTGAATTGCTATCATTCCATGAAAGAAGGGATTTGATACCATGGCCCACCCAAATAGGAACTCACCCATGATGACGAGTCCGAATCCAATGCCCACAAGCCAGACAGGAACCCGAATGGGAAGTGGAAGCCATAGGTTGAAGAGGCCCCGATAATCGAGACCAGCAAAAATAGGAATCAAGATGAGAAGAATCGTAAAGACAGTAAGAAAGAGCTTTTCGTACCGAGGTAATTGTGTTTGCTGTATGGCCCGTCGAGGTGCCCCCCGAATGTTTAGTAGCTCTGGATTTTTCCAAGCCATAGCAATCATGAAGATGGTTGAGAAGAGGAGCAGGAAGATGATGTATACCCAGGCATTCAGCCATAACTGGAATCCTGCGGAGATCCAGAGTAAAATTGCAATGAAAATAACAATGACAAATTCACGGACAATACTACTTATCCCGTATTTGTTAACTGAGTCTGAGGAAGCAGCCATTTATACAATCCACCTATTCTGAATTGGTTTTCTCTTTCTTCGTGAGAGGTGGTAGCAGACGTCCTGTTCGAGCAATATAATCCCGATAGTCCTCACCAAATTGTGAGAGGAGCATCTCTTCTTCTTTAGGGATTCGAGCAATAA
>JABXGU010000089.1 GCA_016550415.1 archaeon
AAGGGTCTCGTGGTTTGTTCCAAGACCAGGCCCAATTAATAGAACATCTACACCCGTTATGATGTCGTCAATTAGGGGCAAATCGTCTCTCGATAGCATACTGCCCTGTAATTTTACTGGTATGATATCTGGAATTTGACTGGTGGCAGCTGTTAGTACATGGGGAGGAGCGGCAAGATAGACAATATCAACACCACTGCGTAGTGCCCCAATACTGGCAAGGATAGGTGCCCCCGTATAATTTGGGCTACCTCCTATAATCAATAGACGACCATAATCCCCTTTCCTTGTTAGCGGAGAACGGGTTTTAGTTGCGCGAAATACATCACCGGGGCCCACATAGAGTTCTGCTTCAGGGGGGATTCCAATATCAGCAACGACTAGCTTACCCACATACTCATTGTTTTCTATTAACCCCTGTTTAGGTCTATGAAATGTAATGGTCAAATTAGCAAGGAATGGTGACTTGGTTGTTGGTTCACCGGTATCGGGGTTAATTCCTGTCGGTATATCTATTGCGACTTTGAAACCTTCAAGTTTGTTCATAAAACGGAGTGTACCTAAAATTGAATTCCGTGGGGCTCCTTTCGCACCGGTTCCAAGAAGTGCATCAACAACAACTTGTGGACTAACATCAGGTATCTCTGAAGCATCATGGACAATTGTGGTTTCAACTGAATGGCGCATTTTTTCTACGATTTTCCAGTTCCATGCAGCGGGAGAATTCTGTATTAGCAATGGATCTCCATTTAGGAAAAGATGAACCTTGCGGCAACGAGGAGCAAGGTGTCTAGCTGCAACAAAACCATCCCCTCCATTTCCACCTACCCCTGCAAAGATTGCCACCGTCGGTAGTTTCTTAAAACGCTTAAGAATATGATTGGCTACTGCCTTCCCCGCATTTTCCATCATTAAGAGGCGACTAACCCCCAAATATTCAGCATTCCATTCGATTGCCGCCATTTCCTCTGCTAGCAGAGATTTTGTTCCTAGCAAATACACACCTTCCTATTATCTATTAGAATGATATTCACATATAACAACGCTTTTGACCAGAAGATGCTATATCATTATTTTGTATTCAGGAGTGATTAATGTGCCTAAGGCATTTGTACTCATTGTTGCGAAAAAATCTGTCGACAAAGACGCACTTCTTGGATTGCTCATGGAAATTGATGAAGTCAAAGAAGCGCATCTGGTTCTATGGAACTTTGATGTGGTTGCCAAGATAGTTGTTAAAGACATCAAACAACTCAAACATACGATTATCAGCAAAATCCGGCAACTGCCTGAGGTGGAAAAGACCGTCACTCTCATTGCAGCAGAAAGCTAAGTGTTTGGTTAATCATTCACTACCTTTCATATGGTCCGAGGAGACTTTTCAACTCGTCAATATCTAAATCCCTTGGTGGAAGCACAACATCTGCGCCATGCCGATATCTACGGACCCGTTTTCCCAACTTATCTACCCATTCAAATAATTTTGAATAAAGAGCCATAGCATGGTCAATAGCGCCCCATCGAGCCTCTTCAAAGATGAGATCCCATTGCTCCATTAGTTTCTGCATCACAGTCTCTCTTTGCGCTTCATCAATGAGGATATAACCCTCACCTGTTACCCGAAACACTAACAATATGCTTTCATCTCCTTGGAAGAGACCAACCCACACACCTTTCAACGCATTGTTCACTCAAAAGCTTTATAGCGTGACCCCTGCACAGAAAAAATCAGTACCAAGGTGAATCCAAGAGGGCCCCTAGCTTAGCTAGACGCGTTGGAATTTACTGGCGCGGGTAATGTTAGAGCATCGGGCTTTTAAGAAAGGAAGCTAAACACCCTTAAGCTGATTACTGCTGAAAGGTACGCTTTCTTTTAAAGAAACCCGAGGGTCAGCACCTTTATGAAAGGTGTCCCTAAGCGGGTTCAAGTCCCGCGGGGCCCGCCATTTTTAGATATTAGATAATGATTAGTCCATATAAGATATGATTGGAGAAATATTCGGTATAAGGTACGGGATTTGAACAAGCAAACATAATCAAGTAATCATATGCTACCAAAAGGACTCCTAGCTTAGTCAGACACACTGTTCTAACTAGCCTGGTAAATATTGGAGTATCGGGTTTTAGGAAAGGAAGCTAAATACCCTTTGGCAGGGATACTAACAGGTGAAAAAGTGAAAA
>JABXGU010000803.1 GCA_016550415.1 archaeon
CCGCGTGGTCGGCGTGGACGGACTCTGTGAGGTAGACGCAGTGAGATTAGGAAGACTTCTTCAACAAGATCTGAGGCAGAATTGAATTGGTCAACGCGACCAGACCAGTGGTCAAAATCTTTGTGGAAACGTTTTTCGAAGGCAACAGTGAAGTTTTCTAGGCGTTCACGCAGTTGTGGACTTGGAGTACCAGTTAGGACGAGGGCATTTCTGACAAATTCACCATCATGGATGAGTATGCGGAAGCCTTCATATGCCAATTCGCGAAGGACCTTTGCGTCATCACCTTTTCCATCAGCTAGACCGGGAGTATCTCCAAGGTCATGACCGAAGGTTGATATGGCTTGAAGAAAGCCCGCAACTAGGGTGGCGTCCTTGGTTTCTTTTTCGAAGGGATCAAAGACACATATTCCGCTTTCCTTATGTAACACGAGGAGGCGGTGAAGGTTGGCCACATCACTGAAGGTGTCAGCAATCGCATTTAATTTTTGTAAACGAATTCGTCGCCGAGGTATAACTCGAAATTGACGATAACTCATGAAGATGGTAATGAATAAGGCGAGTATCAATACGACTGTGGGCAGCATTCCTAGGATGTAATACTGGATTGACCGGACCTCGATGCTTAGAGGTTCACCATCAAATGTTAGAGGCTCATTCAATATGGCCTCATAAGTTTCAGAGCCAGCGATAGACACATAGAATGCATAGACCCCACCGTCCTTATCAAGAAGAATAGAATAAGTGAAACTCCCATCAGCATCTAAGAATAGTGTTTCCGGATCATAATCACCCAATGTTGTTTCTATTTCCAGTAATACTTCAGTTCCCTTTGGGAGAGGAGTCCCGTACTCACTTTTACCTTCCAATCCTCGTAATGCGTCGCCAAAAAAGAATTTGACAGTAAAGGTGAGTGTTGCACCATAATTGGGTGCTTGAGGTAAATAATCAATTATGGTCGAGTGTTGAATTTCATCCTTTGGTTGGATTATGAACGTTATAGTGGTATTACATGGAACAAAGTCATCTGCAGTTGCATACAATGTAATATTGTAGGTGCCAGGACTGAGATTGGTAGTTAGGTTTGTGATTTCGTATAGACCAAGTCCTGGTGTTGCCAAATCCAAGGTTACATTTCCAATCTCTGGGATAACGGCAACAATTTCTCCATGACTGAGATCTTCACCTGAAAATAAGTCTCGAAGAATTACTCGTAACGGAAATTCATAGGTCCAATTTGCAAATAATCTAATTTCTCTATAGGATTCTGGAACATCAATGTATGTTGGGCGTGGTTGAGGTTGAACATAAATCAGTCCTGGACCATCATCATCTGTTCTCGTATCCTCGTAGCCATATAGTTGAGCGAAGATAATAATAAAGCCCACATCGCCTTCATGGAATGTTACTCCACTTATGGGGTTTGTATCGACCGTAATTTGATACAAGCCAACTTTTGTTGGGTCACCAACTGAGAGGTCAATCCAATCCAAACGTTTGTAGAAAGTTCCATGAAGTATATATGGTTGAAGATTTGCTCCTTGAAGGGGTAATCCAGCTTCGTCAGTATATTTTATAGTGAATTGAATTGAGGAAGTGTTGATGTAGGGTTCAGGTGTTGTGCGCCAAACTCCAGTGCTGTTATCAAGCCCATATCCCAGTAAGAAAATGATGTGGGTTTCTCTACTTTGTACCATGAAGTGCTTGGAATAACTTTGCGCGATATAGAGACCTTGGGAGATATGCATTGTGATATTATGCAAGAC
>JABXGU010000804.1 GCA_016550415.1 archaeon
AATAAAATCAATTTGCCTTGAATGTAAGAGTTATGACCGGAAGGCCGGTGCCTGTACCCAAAAGAATCCATTATCCAAAGACGGTGACTACTATCTACTCTTGAAGGAAAAAAGTGCGTGTTTTGGATTCTCAAAAGTTTCTGGCTAGTATCATCACTTGATTTCTTATTGCCTTCTTGGTCATCAAATTTTAGGTATAGCTAGCAGAAAGTCTGCATCTGCTGTTCACACAGAATGCATCCCACTCATTTTTTCAGCTAGACCCAAGCTCCAGCTCCATAACGCGCTGTGTAACTCCAGGTTTTTCCGCAGCTATTACATTTTCGAGTAATTTTATGACCATATGCAACATTTGCTGGTTCTTTACGCAATATTGTTGTGTTATCACTATTGCATTGTGGGCATAATTCTGGAGATTTGGGCTTTTCTTCTGCTTCTCCTTTTTCCGTTGGTTTTGCCATTTTATTCGCCACCCTAATGGTGCTTAATTCTTAGACAATATTCTTCTATATCATTCAAAGGTAAAAGACACTTAAAATATCAGCGGTAAAGGATTTTTTTCATTCTTATAATATAGAAGGCACAATTTTAAGAGGTGGCAGTCAGCCATCACTCTTCAGGAGCCCTTAGAATATGCCTTCAGTTACTGTGGTGTTTGAACCAGATGGTCGACGTACAATAGCCAAACAGGGTGAACACCTTTTTGAAGTAACTCGTCGAGTTGGCATAGACATACGATCTGACTGTGGAGCACAAGGGTCCTGCGGCAAATGTCGAATTATTGTTAAGCCAGCATCGGCTGTTACGCCAGCAACTGATGTAGAAAAAACACTTCTTACATCAAAACAACTGAAGCAAGGAATGCGTCTTGCCTGTCAGGCTAGAATAATTGGTTCTGAAAATCTGCAAGTATTTTTTCCATCAGAATACAGATTGACTCATCGAAGACTACAAATTGAGGGTATTTCTCAGCCTTTTACCCTTAATCCAGCCACATATGGTTTTCTTCTTTCCATTCCTCCTGCTACTCCGGATAATCCAATTCCTGATGATGAAAGGTTAGCCATCGAATTGGCAAAAACTGAAGGCAATCAGGCTAAAAAATCTTGGAGCATTCCACTTGATGTACGCCACACTTTACCTAGTGCTCTTCGAAAGGCTTCAGGACATGTAACAGTCGTTCTTCATAAACCACAAACCATTCTCGATGTAATAGCGGGAGATGCTCGAGAGAATATTTTCGGTGTTGCACTCGACATTGGAACCTCAAAAATGGTTGCAAGTCTCCATTCTCTTGTTACTGGGGCGAGCATTGCAGCAGCTGGAATTGAAAATCCCCAAATCAGCTATGGCGAAGACATAATGTCCCGTCTTAGTTATGCTGCAGTCCACCCCACTAAACGATTAGAACTTCAGCGTCTCCTCTGTGATGGATTAAACAAATTACTGCAACAGCTAGCCACTAAGAGTGGAATCTCCTTGCAGCATATCTACGAACTCGTAATTGTTGGCAATACGGCAATGACGAGTCTCTTCTTGGGGATAGACACAACATTTCTTGCCTTCGGTCCCTTTGTCCTACCATTTAGGGGTCCGCTTGATATTTCCGCTATTCATCTGGGATTATCCATTCCCCCTCAAGCAAATGTACACATCCTACCAAATATTGCAGGCTTTGTGGGCGCTGACGCAATAGCTGACATTCTTGCAACCAAGCTTCATATGCGCCGCAAGAATAGCCTCCTCATTGACATTGGCACTAATAGCGAAGTCATCCTTGGAAATCAAGAAAGATTGACCGCATGTTCATGTGCTGCTGGACCTGCCTTTGAAGGTGCACAGATAGAACACGGAATGAAAGCCGTCACTGGGGCAATCGAACGCCTAGCAATCGATTCTCACTCACTAGAAATGAAATTCACAACAATAGATAATGCCACACCCATTGGAATATGTGGTTCTGGAGTTGTAGATACAGTAGCCCAACTAGCTGAAGCCGGGCTTATCACAAATCAAGGACGATTCACAAGGAAGGCCTCTCCCCTTCTTCTTAAAGCTCGCCATGGAAACAAGTTCCTCTTAGTTGAGGGAGACACCAGCAAGAATCAACCATCAATTACAATATCCGAGCATGATATCAGCCAGCTTCTCCTCGCCAAGGCTGCAATACAGACCGGCTATGAACTTCTTCTTGACCAACTGCAACTTACACCCGAAGGTCTCGACCATGTATTCATTGCTGGTGCCTTTGGACGTTATCTAAATCCTGCAAATGCAAAAAGGATTGGGTTAATACCTCCTATCCCAGTCAATCGTGTAACCTTTGCTGGCAATACAGCATTGGCTGGAGCCCGAATGGTCCTACTCTCAAGGCAAACACGAAAACAGGCAAAACAATTAGCTAAAGAAG
>JABXGU010000805.1 GCA_016550415.1 archaeon
AAAGTCTATCGTTTACGTGAAAAAAAGGTGGTGTAGCTTAGGGTTTCAACCAGTAAATGGAGGATTAATTCCTTTGACTGAAAATCCATTGAACAAGATGAGTATAGGCGATGTTGCTGAGGTTGTCACAGTACAAGGCACTGGGCAAGGGCAGCGTCGGATATTGGATATGGGCTTGGTTCCCGGCACTAAATTGAAGATGGTGCGTACTGCACCGTTAGGTGATCCTGTCGAGTTCATTGTGCGCGGGTATGCATTGACCCTGCGAAAGCAGGATGCAGCCAATGTCATTGTACACATCGTTGAGCACGGGAGGCTTGAATCTGAACAAGGATGAATACTAGGGAGGTTTACAAGCTGCCAAAATACCATTCATTTCCTGAACAGTGTATGCTTCAGTGTGTTACAGACATAGAAGGACTAGTACCACTAGATCAAATATGCGAAGGATGCAGATGTACAGTTATTGGTCTAGCACATAATTCAACAGACCCAATAAAGGCATCAAATCCATCTAATCTGCCTCACGGACGGTGGAGAATACGGGGGCACCGTCACGAGAGAAAATTCTGGAGGCACAGAAGAAGAATTGGCGGTAAGCATATGCTTGCCCATAGATTAGCTGAGTTAGGTTTCTGCAATAGCGTAAGGGTTCGTGTTGTGGTCTCTCGTAAGCCCGGACCTATCTTAGTTGAAATTCGTGGCAGCCGTTTAGCTCTTGATGAGCAGGTAGCTGGGCAAATCTTAGTACGTCCTGACTATTATAGTGAAAGGTGAGAAAAATAGTGGAAACCATACGTGTAGCTTTGATTGGAAATCCAAATGTTGGAAAGAGTGTGATTTTTAACAATCTCACTGGGATGCGGCAACATGTAGGTAATTGGCCCGGTAAAACAGTAGAGAAAAAAATTGGCTCATGCACTCCTGCTGGTACCGATGGGAAGCCTCTATGTCAATTGGAAATAACTGATCTCCCAGGTACGTATAGTTTTACTGCTCAGGCAGTGGATGAGCTGATTGCACGAAGATTTATCGTGGAGGAGAAGCCCGATGTCGTTGTTGACATTGTGGATGCTACCAACTTAGAGCGTAACCTATACTTGACAATGTTGTTAATCGAGCTGGGATCAAATGTTGTTGTCGTACTCAATATGTGGGATCTTGCTCAGAAACGAGGTATTGAAATTGATGTTGAAAGCCTTTCTGAAGGACTGGGAGTACCAGTCGTTCCTACCATTGCCACTACGAAGGTTGGAATGGACAAGCTGATACAGGCAATCATTGCCGCAAACCAGAAAGGCTCCCATTCTAATCAGATAACTTACTCAAAAGACCTCGAAAACAAGATTAGTCGCATTATACAGGTTATTCAAAAGGACGCTAATCTCGTGGCCCAATACCGCCCAAGATGGCTTGCTATTAAACTACTCGAGAGTGATACAGAAATTTTGAAAGCTATTAGCTCGAGCCCTCAAGCCACAGAAATTATGGAGGTAGTCAAATGAGCGAATCAGGCGAGTCATCAATTGAACTTCAGCTAGCAGATCGACGTTATGAAGTCATCGAACAGTTAACTCGTAAATCAGTGAAGCGAAAGAAAACTAGTATTTCTTGGTCCGACCGATTAGACCATGTGTTCCTGAATAAATGGCTTGGTATTCCGTTATTCCTTGTAATCATGTTCGCTATGTTCCAGTTTACCTTTGAGGTGGCAACTCCACTCATGGACTTGGTTGACTGGGGATTTAGTCTACTGGGTAACTGGGTTCTCTTGGTCAGCGAAAACCTCTATTCAGCCTCACCACCAATACATGTTGCGATCTGGCAATCCTTTCTAGTTGATGGATTGATTGGTGGAATGGGTAGTGTTATCATTTTCGTTCCCAACATCTTCTTACTCTTCCTAGTGATTGCTTTTCTTGAAGATACAGGATACTTGGCAAGAGCTGCATTCGTTATGGATCGAGCTCTTTACAGGATTGGGCTGCATGGACGTTCATTTATCCCAATGATTCTGGGCTTTGGCTGTAATGTACCTGCAATAATGGCCTGCCGCAGTATCGAGGATGAACAGGACAGGAATTTAACCATCATGATTAACCCGCTTATGTCCTGTGGTGCACGCTTCCCAGTCTATGTATTATTTGCTGGAACCTTCTTCACTGCGATTGGTGGCTCAGTGATTTGGTCCATGTATATCATCGGAATTCTCTTGGCAGTAGTTATGGCTTTATTTTTCCGGAGAACCATTTTCAAAGGCAAACCAGCACCGTTCATCCTAGAGCTTCCTATGTATCGGCGTCCGACTCTACATGGCACATTCCGGCACATGTGGGAACGCGGTGTACACTTCCTTAAGAAGGCTGGTGGCATTATTTTCGTCATCGTAGTGGTCGTATGGGTAATGGCTAACTTCCCATGGGGTGCGCCTATCGAATTAACACTTGTGGGTATACTCGGTCATGCATTGTCCCCATTCTTTGCTCCGCTCGGATTTGGATGGCAAGCGGTCATAGGCATAATCTTTGGTTTCCTTGCAAAGGAGGTTGTCATCGGGACATTTGGGGTCATCTTTTCAGTCTCAGAAGAAGCAGTAGGACCCGCCCTAATGGGTATATTCACGCCCATCACAGCCTTCGCTTACTTGGTTTTCATCCTGATATATGTACCATGCATTGCAGCAATAGGTACCGCCTATCAAGAGTTCAACTCACTGAAGTACACACTAATAATGGTCGTCTATACTATTGTCCTTGCATATCTCATGGCGTG
>JABXGU010000806.1 GCA_016550415.1 archaeon
ATGATGAGATATTGACTGACACGTATAATGTCTGCATAATATTGAACTGTTTCTGGTCCAATCCCTTGAACTTCATATTGTATTTTGCTGCTGGGTTTTAGTGGATGAAATATGATTTTTTCAGGTGTTTGTTCAATGAGGTCACGGGCAATATGGATTCTATCTGGGTTATAGAATCTCTTGAATTGCTCCATATCTTTTGGTTTGATGTTTTTAATGAACCGCTCTTCTGTTGACCCAAAATTTAGAGAGGGATTCTGGCTCTTTAGAAAGACAAGGCTTAGGATGGACCCAGCGATGAACTCGATGTTATCATGTTTTGTATATAGTTTTAACACGTCGATGAAATCTGTAACCTTCACACCAAAAAGTGCAACAATCACCTTTTTGCTTGCAGTGATTTGTTCTTTGATTTTTGCATATTTTTCCATTTCTTCAGCAAAAATTCTTGATGGAAAGACTGGGATTCCACGTCGTTTTAGAAATGCTGGGAGTGCTAACATAGATGCGTCTTTTTGGGGGCTTCCGCGATGGGCACTTGGATAGGCATCTTGCACATAGCATACTCGTTGTCCTGCATCTCGGAGTTTTTCAACAAGTCGGACAGGTGGTGTATCGAATAGATTGTGGGGAACCTGTATTTCCCAGGGAGCAAAGCGAAGATTATTGCTTAGTACATTTTTGCCCTGTGTAAGGTCATTGAATTGGGTAAGTCCCCAGCAAGTTTCATCGAATACATATTCCCATTCAACGAATTCCTCAGCATATTCCTTTCTCAGAATATTGTTCAATACTCTTGCATGAGCTATAAGTGGATAGAAATCTGCCTCGCCAGGACGAGATTGATGGGAGCCGTCGCTGACGGCTGCAGCGCCAGCTTTTCTGAGTTCCACAGTTGTATGAAGAGCTTCACGGATTCGACTTTCGCCCAAGATTGTATCAGAATTAGACATTGGCGAATTAATGTCAGTTCGTTTAATGACGATTGGGCTACCGCCAATGAATTCATAGCCTTTCGCCCATACCTCATCAAGTTGCTCTAAGAATTGACGCAACCTATTCACCCTGTGATGAAAGCAGTTGCAGACTGTGAGATATATCTTTCCTAAAAATGCATTTTAACCTATTTCTGGGTGTTCAACGGGTTTTTGGGAAAGGGAAGTATCTGCCTGGAAACGGTGGAGCATTAAAATCCCAACGAACACCATGGCAATTCCAATAAGGTGCAAGTAGGAAAAAGGAAAGACCAAGAGTCCACCTAGGGGTATGAGGAGTACATCACCGAAAACAAGGACAGCGATCACAATTGGTACAAAGGTTGACAGCGAGTTATTTACAGGCAAGGCAACGGAAGCACGACGTCGCGAATATGCACATTGAAGCAAGAAGTAAGCAACAACGGAGCTTATCACGTAAAGCCAGAATGACGCTCTGGTGATAAGGGTGAAGATGCAAACTAGATTTAGGATTTGAAAGAAACCAAGGACTTGAAGCACCTCAACCGTCATAGCCTTCAAAAAAATAGTTGCGATGCCATAGAGAATGCCAGCACCAAGTGCGAAGAATAGCTCCTTGTCATGAGAAGAACTAGTTTTACTTGAACCAAGAGCAACAAGTAACCCGACAAATACCAATGACACAATTGAGCAAATAATATACCAGCTTACATCATAAGCAACAACAACTCGTTCTTCAGCGGCATAGCTTAGCATAACTACACCTGCCAGCAGAGATCCTATGCCAATCCACTCGAAGCGTCCAATTCGCTCGCCCCAAAATAGAACGCAGATTACTACTACAACCAAGATATTGACATTTGTTAATGGCTTAAGCAGACTAACATCAGCGCCAGAAAATGCCTGCCACCTGAGCAAGGCACCGCAGACCGCGAGAAAACCACCAAGTAACCATAGTGGCGTGGTGAAGATGGCAAACAATAATCTGATGTGTTTCTGGTAAAAAGCTCGGGGAGTCAGTTCTGGAAGAGCATCTAGACTTCGCCTTTGAAGAGAATGACCAATTCCTGAGAATACGCCACTTATCAATGTCAATAAGGCTGCAACAGCGAAAACCAATTTGACACCTCAAACAAAGATTAGGACCGAATTCTTTGATTCTTCTAAAAGCCTTTCCTAACCAATGTTTCAGAGGTTACGAAAACCTTAAAGGATTTGCAAGAAGTCAATGATGCTATCATCCCCTAAGTTGTGGTAAAAATCATGTGGGTGAGTCGTCGCCAACTTGGCTGGATAATTTCCTTGGCATTATTAGCCGCAATCATCGGTTTCCTCATTTACCCATTCGTCCTTGTTGGTACTCCCTTTGCAACTATTTTCTCAGATATGGAAATCTCTGTTGTCGTTGTACTTTTTGCAGGCATGCTCTTTATTCTCCTTTTGCTTCTCTACCTTGGCGCCCGCTAACTGCTTATTCTGTAATGTGGCAGCAAAGGCTAATAAGGAATTCAATCTTAGAAAGATGTGTGAACAATACAAAATTGCTGGATTATTTTGGATGCGGAACTATATGACACAAAAACAAAAGAGAAATAAATTCGGTGATTTGGTGGTTGAAGCCTCACATGAAGAGATTGAGAGAGGAGTACGCCGGATTATCGGGTCCCGCATGATAGTTATTGAACAGGAAAATGAAGTGATTATTTTTTCTGATGACACTGAGACCTGCCCTCTGCAGGTGATTGTAACACCCCTTGCAGAAGGTTTCTATCGTTTAGATGTGAGAATTAAATGCACGATTAAGAACTGTGATTATTTCGGAGAGTGTGCTAGGTTAAATTCACGAACCGTAAAAACACTTGAAAGAATTATGGCAGAGATTCTTTGCACAGAATTAGGTGTTTGCGAAACTAGGATTTGGACACCTGAACGAATTAAGGATGATGAGAGATTAAGAAAAATAATTGATAGAATCGTTGATGAGGGTCCCTAACATCATTTTATGCTTAAGGTTAATTGTAGACGTGGGTGGAGTAATGAGTAATTTCGAAGATGATTGGGATGTGCCACTTGGTTCAAAAAAGGAAAAACCTTGGGGATATGAAAGACCAATCGGCAAGTTCAGAGGGATTTTTCTAAAGGAACTCTTTTTCTACAAAGGGAAGGCTAGTTCACTTCACTACCATGAGGAGAAGGATGAATATTTCTATCTTGTCCGAGGGCAACTCAAAGTTTTGCTAGAAGACAAAGAAGTATTACTTAACCCAGGAGACTCACTCCATATCCCAAAAAAACAGCGACACCGCCTTATCCCTCAAGAGGACACGCTTATCCTTGAGTTGGGCACACGTATGTTTGGCGATGTCATCCGTATCAAAGATGAATATGGACGTACCTAATAGGAATCCGCATCAGCTGGAACTGATAACTGCTATTGACCTTCAGCTGAACTGCTTCTACGTTCAGTCACCTGATAGAATTCGAAGGTTCCATGTTCTAATATTGCGCCTTCACCCAGAGCTGCAACTAACAATCCATTGTTCAAGGCTACGTATCGGACGGGGTATTGATCAGTGATGGATCTGTAAAAGAAGGGATTATGCATAATACTTGTATATTCACCGAGGTTAGAAAAGACGCGGCGAACGGTTTGTCGCGACAACTGACCAAGGGCCATTTGGTATTTATGGTAATCCTCAACGACTGGACCTGCAGCTCGTTCGAAACGATATGAAAGGCGAAACACGTGCTCATATTCCACACCGAGATTCATTTTGAGTTTGGAATCTTTATGGGGGACAATTATCCAACCATTCTGTAAGTTGATGAAGGATACAGGATTGGAAAGATATCTGTATCTGGTTGGATCAGGATTGCCAAAGAGGGTTTCTTGAGCAATTTCAAGAGCATCAGATGGGAAATTCAGCATTTTGAGGACTTCTGAGATGGGACGGATTTGGTGTCCACGTTGTTCATTGGGCATTCGTTCAATGAGTTCAAGTGCATAGCTCTCTAATTCCTTTGCCTGGTTAATGAATTGTCGTTTTCGAAGTGAACGTACAAAGGAACGACCATAATCGGGTTTGTAGGGAACTATTCTAAGAGTTGAATTCAGCTCATTTAGTCTCACGTCATAGGAGAGTTCATCAGGGTCATAGGCATGTTCAGTTCGCATTTGGAACTGATGTCCTTCATCAATATATGTGGCATCTAGATTTGCATTACGTCGGATGTATTCAAAAATTCCATTCAAAAAGGGATTATGGGGAAAGATAATGTTAGGTGCCCACTTTGGTTGCCATCGCTTCGCCCATTGAACTACATCAGGACCACCCGCAGTAGATCGTTCTTCGCCCATTATTACAACCCGTCCAGAATGATGAGATTTAGAAGGCTATTAATTGAATAAGCTTTTGCTTTCTTAGAACACAACCCAATAATCTTTCTGGCTAGATTGAAAACGAATGAATTTTTTTTAGTTTCCAATATCAAATTCCAAAGACAATAACCCTATCAATTGGGGCTGGAAAATAGTACGCTACAATCAGAGGAGGGCTACATTTAATCGGAGTTTGCTGGGATTTAGAATAATATACAATACAAAAGAGAATTTAATATAGATAGGCTACATTTTTGAGACTAAAACGATTTTTTGGGAAAACCAAGAGGAAGCCAAAAAATCTTTTTGGTATATAACTCAATTCGAAGTGGGGATTGTTGATAAATGCGACCACGACTGCCTAGACCAATTAGCCGGATTGTATCACTTACAAGGAAGGAAATC
>JABXGU010000807.1 GCA_016550415.1 archaeon
CTTCTCATCACATAGGCCCAAGCCAACGAAGACAAGTTCGCCCAATTTGTTCAACTCTCTAATAATCTACGTTACTGTGGCAACGAAAGATATTAGGGTAACCATACACAAATCAAAAAGATGCACATGTGGGCCCGTAGCTCAGCAAGGCAGAGCGGCGGACTCTTAATCCGTAGGTCGTGGGTTCAATTCCCGCCGGGCCCGCCAATCCCAGTTGCGAAATTTACTGACTATTCATTTTTCTCCGCCTTGAGGATGATTTAGTGGATAAAATTCCCTAATTACGCAGCATAAAACGATGTGTAGTAGAAGTAGATCAAGTAGATTCCTATTATGATAAGGACTAGGCCACTAATCTTTTGGAACCATGGCATCATCTTCACGATTCTTTTAAGCATAAACTTCTTAGCCTTGGCTACGAGAATGGTGGTTATGATTATTGGGAGCCCCATGCCGATGGCGTAAACGAAGAATGTTATCATACCGTAGAGAGGTCCACCTGCGGCAATTGCATAGAAGAGAATTGAAAAAAATATGGGAGCTGAACAGCCCAATGTGGCTAAGCCATAAGCGACTCCATAAAGGAAAACACCTATGAAACCTCTTTGTTTTGGAGCCCTTGATATTGTAAAGAATGTTGGAAACCTAATTTCAACGATCATGCAGATGCCCATAAAAATCACGATTACACCTGCTACAAGTTCGAGAAATGGTATATACTGGGATACGAAACTGCCAAGTGTGGAGACGACAACACCAATTGTGGAAAACACTGTGAGAAGACCTAATGTGCATGCGACTCCACCGAAAACCGCTTTTTCTAAGGAAGCCTTTGCTCCGATGTAGTATGATATGTAACCCGGAAGCATCGGGAAACCACATGGAGAGAGAAGTGCCAAGGCTCCAGCAGTAAAAATGAGCGTCAACCCCGATAGATCAAGAGCCAACGATATCACCTCGACAAATATTCAAACAAAATTGACACCCATGCGCATGTACACATGCACGCAAACAGAATGCATTATCAGCTGTCTTGACCCAACAGTTGGTCAATCTCTTCGACAAAAGTTGAGGCATATGTTACACCTGTATGTGTAAACTTGATGTAGCCATCCTGATCTATTATGACAGTCTTGGGGATACCCGCAACCTGATAAACCTGCCCCAAGTTGGCTGTATCCCTAGCCCAAGTCCATGTTGCATACGGAAATCCTTGAGCAAAGGACCTAAGTGTCTCCGCAGATTCTGTTGGATCAATATCAATAGACATCAAAACAATTTTGTCACTATAATCTTCTTTTTCCCAAATGACTTTGAGATGGGACAACTGTTGCCTGCATGGTCCACACCAAGTGGCCATGAAGTCTATGACAACCACCTTACCTCTGAAGCCACTCAACCGAAAAGTGTTTCCATCCAAATCGGTTAAAGAAAAATCTGAAGCCACTTTTCCTTCATTCTCTTGACTTTTTGGCTGAAGTAAACACCAGCCACCTGAAGTGGCAATAATTATAATGCCAAGAACTATCAACGAAACGTATATTGTTCGCTTTCTTGTCGATACCTCCACGTTCTTATCTGTGCTCTCCTCGTGCAAATCTTTGCGCCTAGATTCGTTGATCATATCTGCCTTCTTCACAACAGTATATGTTGGGTGCACGCACACTGAAACACCTTCAAAAAAGCAACGCCTTGCAGATTAATGTTACGTTACTTTTGTTCTTAGAGGCGACAAGTTCTAAATGGGCAATCCTTCCTTAACCCATGAATTTAAGTGCGTTTTTACTCAATATTTTGGGGTAAACAATGCCAGAAGCGCCTTGCTTAAAAGTTCCTAAAGCTTTGGGTGAAAAAGCCATTCGTCTTGTTAGAAGGCTTAACCTTTTCAATCGAGAGTTGAAGGTTCAACAAGTAGGAGACTACTTATGTATACCATTGA
>JABXGU010000808.1 GCA_016550415.1 archaeon
GAAAGTTTAAATTTGACCTGCAATGCTAAAAGTAAATCTGGAGAAATCTCAATTGATGCTGGGCATACTGGAGCACTTGTCTTCTCTTTTTCTGGGTCTGGAGGGGGGTTAGAATTACCTTCTTGTGGCGTCATATCTCATCACCAAATCAATTCCAAGGTTGCTTACGTAAGAGGTGGATGGAATCGACTGCTGCGATGATACTTGTTTCTCGTCAACCTCTATAAGGATGCCGCGCCTTTGATGTGAAAAATTTAGAAACTTTCTTTGAGCATTTGTTCTTGAGCTGCTAAAACTCCAGAACCAATGGGTACATCGTAGCCAAGACGTTTCAGTACTACCTCAATGATGGCAATTGTTGCTAACACGTCTCGTTCAGTGCAGATATTCATGTGGTTAGTTCGCCAAATCTTCCCTTTGACTGGACCTTGACCACCTGCAATGAGAATTCCCAGATTACGAACCTGACTCCGAAATTCTTTGTCAGTAATACCTCCTGGATATCTGACGGCTGTTACAGTGTTTGAATAAAAGGCAGGGTCAGCAAGGAGATCAAGACCCATCCCAAGGTATCCTGCCCTAGTGATTCTTCCCAATCGGCGATGACGCTCTATTCGCTGTTCATAGCCTTCCTCAAACATCAAAGTCAGAGACTCGTGAAGTCCGTATATGAGTGTGACCGCAGAGGTGAAGGGGGAATCGCCAAAGCTGTCATAGCGTTTCTTCGCCTTTATCAAGTCAAGGTAGTAAGTGGGGTTCGACTGTTTTCGATTCTCAATCTTCTTCCAAGCACGTGAACCCACCCAGATAACCCCAAGACCCGGAGGTACACCAAGGCATTTCTGGCTTCCTGTCACCAACATGTCAAAATTCCACTTATCTGGATAAACGTAATCTCCACCAACAGATGTAATACCATCAACAATGAGAAGGCGATCATAATCACGCACAATCTGACCAATCTCTTTGGCTGGATTAAGAACACCGGTTGACGTTTCATTATGACAAAATGTTACTGCCCGAATTGAAGCATCAGATGCCAAAGCCTCACGCACAGCCTCAGGACTAGCTGCTTGACCGTAAACAACCTCCTGTGGTACAGCTTCTCCACCAAATGCTGTAGTAATTTCCTGCCAGCGTTCACTAAACTTTCCATTAATTACGTTCAGAACTTTTTCGCCGGGTTCAATCGCATTTGCAATAGCCGCTTCCATCGCAGCCGTTCCCGATCCCGCAAACAATAACACGTCTTGTTCTGTTTGAAGTAACCGTTGTAGCAGTCCGACTGTCTCTTTGTAGGTAGTCTGGTATTCTTTTGTTCGATGACCATATATGACTCGTGACATTGCCCGATATACACGTGGATGAATCGGTACAGGTCCAGGAATCATCAGGGTTGTAAGCTCTTCATCATACATGTTAATACAACACCTGTCAACACTCATGCCCCCGCTGAACATTTTCCGTTATAAGCCTTTGTGTTAGGATTGAGCCTCTCACTTTACCTCTAATTCTAAAAACTGAGTTATGCAGGAAAATGACGATATTTCATGTAAGTTAATGCTTCGTAGAAATATTTTCCACCAAACACCCCACTCGTTTTCAAGCCACCAAGGTGTGGGAAGAATGTGTCAAAGTGAAGATGATCAGAGTTAATGACTACTCCTGGTGCTTCAATTTCATCGAAGAAACGTTGCCAAATGGCTGGATCTTCACTGTACACCGAAGTTCGAATACCGTATGGTGTATTATTCGCTTGATTCATAGCCTCTTCAAAAGTGCGAATCTTCATGATTGGCAACACAGGACCAAAAGTCTCTTGATACCACATCTGACACTCGAGGGGCACATCACTAAGAATGGTAGGCTTGAAAAAAAGACCCGCATCATCGCGTTCTCCTATGACGTTAGTTCGATAGCCACCCACTTCCAATTTGGCTCCTTTTTTCAAGGCCTCTTGAGTCATATCAATTACTTGATACAGCGCTCTACTCCCAACGATGGGCAAATCTGTTTCAGAATCTGCTGGAATGCCTGGCTGCAATTTTTCACTTTCCTCAACTAAAGCCTTGATGAATTCATCATAAATGGCTTCGTGGAGAAAGAGCCGTTTGGCAGCAAGACAAATTTGTCCTGAACCAAAGAACCTCGCTTGTGTCACAAAGCTGGCCACTTTATCAATGTCAACATCCTTCCATACGAGGCTGGCTCCACTTCCAGCAAGTTCAGGTACAAAATGCATTCCCCGCCTAATCGCCTGCCCCATTAACTGCAAACCAATTTGTGAATCCCCATAGTATACCATTGCATTCAATGATGCCTCGTTCACCATATACTGAGCTATTGGTCTAGCAGGTCCAATAACGGCTTGAAATGCACTAACCGGAAAGTCTAGCGTTTTCATAGCATCGCAGAGAACATAGGCAAGTTCCATATTCGTCAGTGGCATCCGCGC
>JABXGU010000809.1 GCA_016550415.1 archaeon
CTGCGATAATCATGAACATCGGAAACCAGTTGACATACTTAATCACATAATAGTGAGTGTCATACAGTCCAAAATCCTTGCTGAACATATCAAACAACTGAAACACGATCATCCAAAGAACAGCGATTCCTCTAACCATATCAACGTACTTGAGCCTTTCAATCAACCGCTGATCTCCCTGAAGCTTCCTTCTCTAAAGAGGCATTTGGGTTCACACAATGGAGGTGAAGGCCCAGTTCCCACTTCGGCAAACAATTGCATAGGTTCTTGAGGAACCGCAGTCATGTGTGTTGCTTTCAACGTGTCATTAACGTAGAAAGAAACATGGAGAGGAGTCCAATCAATCTTAAAGGTATTCTCCGCTGAGAAGTTAACATCGTTTATAGTCGTGGCCTCTGTTTCCCCCACTTCATTACTTGTGTATAACTGCCATCTCGTAGCAACACCATCGAATCTTATGGCAATAATTCCTTCATCGCACCATCCATGATGGTGCTCAAATATCCCAAGATAGATATGAGTGTTGCTGACATTATTTTCGCATTTAGCTTTCCATTCATAAATCCCGAAATCAAAAATCTCACCAAAAGCTAGCCATGAGATCCATTGATCCGGTTGGCTGTGTACTCTGATGACAATATGTGGTGGATCATAATAAATCAGGCCTTGACTATTAACTCGAAATGCTAGTGGCAAATAATGATCCGCAGGGCTAATCCAAGATTCTCTTAGGTTTCCCTCGCCTGTCATGTAGAGACTAGATAGCGCGTAAGTTATCGAGGCTGTCATGATCGTGCTGACACACACAAGCACTAAGACTGTTTTGGATTCAACTGATCGCATAATGTTTAGCCGCTTGTCTGTCTATTTATGCCTTTTGCGTACCACATAATCCCGTCAACACGGTTGCGTACATGGCCACTCTCTTTATTTTTTCCGTATACCTAACTATTGTGCCGTGGGGCACTCGGCCGTAAACCCTAAAAGCTCTCTTCAAACATCAACAGCTAAGGTAATCATCACTTTGTGGGGTCTAGTGTATCTGTGTCATATGTGTGAAGGTGAAAAAGGAGACTGCTGAAGTTTGAGTAGAAAGTTTGGTATTTCTGTGTTATTAATTGTTTTGTGTGTGGCTTCTTCGTATTTTGGATCAGCGTGTGTTAAAGCGGATGAGTCTACTGTCTGTATCGTCTACTTTATGGGTGATGGTTGCCCAAGTTGTGCTAGGACTAGTCCTTTTGTACTAACTGAGCTTCCAAGAGACTATGGAGAAGATTTTGTCGTTGTAGAATATGAAATTAATCAGCACCCTGAGAATGCTTTAGTGCTCAGCGAGTATGATGCGATGTACGGGTGTGGTCTAAGCATTCCTCTAGTAATTTTTGGTACAGACGACTTCCTAAGTGGAGAGTCACCCATTCTAACCAATCTAGAAAGCAAGGTTGATGAGTACATGACAATAGGCGGGAATGAGCTGCCCCTACCTGATGGTTCCAGCATAGCTTACGAAGATATGAATATTGAGGATCTACCTGGCTCTCCTAGGATATGGGGTGGCAGTCAGCATGGTCCTTTGGAAGCTCCTACAATATTAGCCGTAATGGCTGCAGCAGCAGTTGACGCCATTAATCCCTGCGCCTTTGCTGTATTAGTTATTCTTCTAAGCGGTGTAACTGCTAGTGGCGGTCGAAAAAAGGCTTTGAAAGCTGGATTGGCTTTCACGACTGCAATCTTCATTTCTTATATTCTTATGGGCTTAGGCATCTTCTCCATTAGCATGTTTCCTGGAATTGCTTATTACTTCTATAAGGCTGTTGCAATTTTAGCTTTGATCGTTGGAATCTTGAATATTAAAGACTATTTTTGGGAGAATGCTATTGGAGTTTTGTCTAGCGTTCCCGAGTCTTGGAAGCCGAGAGTACAGAAGCTGTTGGATGATGTGACTTCTGTCCCTGGCGCATTGGTGTCTGGTCTTGCAGTCAGTTTATTTCTGCTACCTTGCACTTCGGGTCCTTATGTTGTTGTTTTAGCATTGTTAGCCTTTGAAACGACTAGGATATTAGCGGCAATGCTTCTTTTGCTGTATAACCTAATCTTTGTGCTGCCTATGATTCTGATAGTTATAGCAGTCTATTTTGGATTAACTACCACTGCAAAGGCTGCACACTGGAGACACAAGAGACTGGGGCTTCTACATTTAATTGTAGGAGTAGTCATGTTCTGCATGGGAATATGGATGCTTTTCTTCTACTAGCAGAACTCAAGATCCATTCATGCTTAGAACGACCTGTTCATGTATAGACGGATGTTGACGTACATTGTTTCTGTACGTTTCAATGTCAAGACCTCCCACAAAGCAATCCACAAATCATTCTGCCATCCTTTAATGCAGTGGCTTCAGTGTCCAAACCTGGCTTCAAGGAACTCTTGAAGCGAGTTGGAAAATGCATGTAATCGTCATCCTACGCCGAAAGTCTCTGCAAGATAATAGGCACAGCGAAAACCGTAGTTTGCGTTCACCAACACCACCAGAAGAATACAGAGCGATTCCAGAATCTTGGCCTCGTAGCCTCCAAGCACACGAAATCGTCTTCTCACATAATCAAGTCCAAAAGCCGCAAATACAACGACAGGAAGATCGTACAGAATCCGCCACTGAACTGTGCGATCTCCTAACACCAGAAACACTGACAACGGCATAAGCCACAAAGCAAGGTAGCGGTGAACAGTTTTATCTCTCAGGCATACAAAGAAGGCGCCCAGTAGGGCGAGAAAAAGCATAACCGGATTCATATAAAACCCGCCCATCGTGGTCTGAAGGACCCAAGTGAGCTCTGACCAGAACTGCCCTAAGAATTCAAATGCTAGTCCGGACTGGGCGACACTCACAACCTCTCTTGCAACTCCAACCGAACCCAACAACCAGTTCTTCACAAAATCCACTACAACATTCACTGCTACAATCATACCTACGGCTTTGGACTCCCACCACACGTTCTCTCCACGCCTCCAGAGAACCGCGAGTAGAAGGGTATAGGCCCCCAACACACCAATCAGCAACCCCCACGTATAGGCATGCGTGAACAGAATTACAGCTAAGGTCAATGCTGTCAGAGAACCCCACCGCCAAGATCGCATCCTCATCGATCTCATCATCAATCCTGAGAACAAGTACACCGCAGTGAGACCTATCCAGTTAGAAAATAAACCCCCGAGCATTCCAACGGTCACAGGATAAGAGAAGGCGGCGAGAAGGGCGGTAAGAGAGGAAATAGTCCAATCGCCAGTAGCTTCAAGCATGAAATAAAACATTGCTAAGATCAAGAATGGACCCAACAGCAACGGCATGAATTTAAGCACGGTCACCGGTGAGAGACCCGTGATTTCATGTACTCCAAACATCAACAGCGCACTTAAAGGGCGATCACTCAACGTGAAAAACGCATATGACACCACGTTTGACCAATCACCTTCGCCCATCTCATTTAGCCATTGCTCATATCTCGCAAGATCTATCCCAACAAGCCTTCCATCTGGATTTACGCTGGGCAAATACGGATAAATGGCAAACAGAGAAGCGAGCCCAATCGAGCAGGCTAACGCTAAGGCGGAGAATCTACGTCCAAACATTTCTGGCTTCGCTGGTCGCTCAGAATTGTTTTTTCCTCTGCCGCCAAGTGTTAGAATTCTCCGCCATATTCTCACTCGAACTCTCACTGGCCCAATGTATCTCCTTAACGGCACGACAATCCAAGAGAAGATCATTACAACGAAGATGAATGGAGCAAGGCCTGCGGGAAGGTAGAAAAGTTCAGTCTCAAGATGGACAGCCCACCAGCTTGAATCTTCATAAGGCACGGATTGGTAGAACGGCCATGAAATCCACCGAGCCAGAGACAAGAATTCTATGGCCAGAAGAACAAAAAGTATGCAAGAAAGCAGCCGCAACATGAACTTGCGTACTCTATCCTCCCTGCTCACCAGCCTCACGCTCCACAACCACCTCCACCTTCAACGCTGCCATCACAACTCCTAAAACCATGAGTACGCCTCCAACCAAGGCAAGATAGGCGCCCCATGAAAGACTAATCTCGGTCAAGGCGAGCATTGCAACTGCTATGAGAGAGAAAAGGCTTGAGGTCAAGACGGCGCTATAGGATATTACACGCCCAAGCGTGTGCGATGGTAAGAGCCTTTCAACGCACCAGTACAGAAATACGCTAGCCCATCCTACCACTATGGCGGCTCCAATCAACTTACTTATGGTTTCAAGCTCCACACGCACCTGCATTATAATCGGGAAATCGTCGATTGTGAACGGGGCAAGCTCTCCAATGATTATGCTCCCTGGTAGATGCACGTACGCTGATGAGGAGGTTATGATACCCCATGGAAAGAAAAGCGAGGCCATGTCGAAAAACACTCCCAAAATGATAAGTGTGATTATCCATGTGCGAGAAAAAGTGAACCTCACCTCATTAGCTTGAGTTAAAACGCAAAGTGAAGGAACACTCAAAGGAAAAAGGGAAAGCCCAATCAAGGACCAATCATCACAATACAAATCTACACCATGCACCCTCTTTTAGTACGTTTATGCTTAATAAAATGACGCGAAAAGCAAAAGATGAACGTTTCAAAAAAATTGGAAGAACTATCTGGATTACGCATGCATGCAGTGATTTTAGTGGTTGCCACATTCAGGCAACATTGCATGCATTTTTAGTGGTTTTTGCATGCGTGCGTTGAATGGAAAAAAAGGGGATGCTTAAGCCGCCCAAATAAGGAAGGAAAGACTGTAGTGACTTAGGTCATGAACTTTACGTCGTCGCTGCCTTTGAAGGGCGTTCCGCCGGCTGTAGGGGTTAGACTGAATGTGACGTTTAATGTGACCGAAATCGGTGGGGGACCTGCAGATGCTCCTTGCAGGATATCATTGGCGATATGGAGCTTCACGTCAGTCATGGTAAACCAGACCTCTAGAGTGTTGCCTGCGGGTGTACCGCACCAGTATGGCGCAATGACGCAGTCCAGCGAAATCGAAGATGGATCAATGTCAGATGCACTGAAGCTTGTTGGGAGAGTGATCGTACATTTCAGAGACGGTGGACCACCAGCAGAGGCGATTATCATGGCTGGAGCAAAGTCGATTGTTGCCGAGATCCCCGTATACACTTTCAACCTCAA
>JABXGU010000810.1 GCA_016550415.1 archaeon
CCTGTGATGTATGGTACAGTCCATTCCACCTTAGATGATAGGATGTCACCAAGAACCTTTCCCAGCGTGCCAAATTGAGCGGTACCTCTAACCTCTGTCTTAACATGAAATGCTATATTTGCTTGTCGATTCTTTTCTAAATGGAAACCATATTCTGGAGTGAATCCCGTTAAAGCAGCAGCGAGTGCGCTTGGTCCGCCCTCACGATTAGTTCTAGCACCAATCACTGAGTTGGCAAAGCATACAGCACTGCTCTCAGCCCACGCAATATGTTCGCCATAATGTGGAAGATTACCAACCAGATAGGGGGTACAGGTACAGGTTGTGATGATACCCATCCTAGCAAAAGCATCTATTACACGGGCTTGGTTCTTAGCAAACTCTGGGTCAATACCAAGGGTTCTCCAGTTCTCTAAATCCATACCAGCTGGATTCAGAGTAGTAAGAACACGCACACGTCCATCATTTGCCATTTGAGCAAGCCAGTCTAATCCTGGTTCCTCAAGATTTGCATAACTAACGCCTGCAATCTGCACAGAGGTGACAGGTACCATTCGTTTTGCATCATATATTTCACCGAGTGCAAATAGGATTTCCATGCTCTTTTTGGTGGCTTGCCCATATTTTCCATTCAGCATATCTTGTTGAATCGTAGATAATTTCATTCTACTAATCACTCCTCAAGGAATGATTTGAGGTCAACGTCTGGAAAAGTTGCCAAGTCAAAGTTCTTACCACCTTCAATTTTTAAGGGGTGAGTAAGGTCAAAACCCATTTTTGTAGTTAGATGTGTTCCAGCCTCTGCACTGGGATCAAGACTGCTCCCTCGTTCCCGTTCTTTGATGACTAGGTCAGTGTCGCCTTGGAATCGGGTTGCCATTGCCCATTCAACTTCTAGGGGATTGTATATGTCTATGTCTTTATCCACAACAAAGACATGTTTGCAACTAGTGTGACCTTTGAATGCGGCTTCGATTGCAAGTTTGCCATCGTCCTCCTTTTGTTTATCGATTTTTACAATGGCGTGAAGCCAACTGCAACCCCCGGGGTTAATGTTCACATCTAAGCATCGGACTCCCGCCTCCACAACTTTCTGATAGATTGTGGGTTCTCGAGGCATTCCCATTAGCACCTTATGTTCAAAGGCGCCTGGAAGTAGTGCTTGCCATATAGCATCCTTCCGATGTGTTATGCATTTTACTTCGAAGACTGGCTCCTGACGTATGATATCGTATGTTTCAGTCAAGTCTATGAAAGGCCCTTCGTCATGTCGTTTGTTGAGGTATACACGACCTTCCAGTACCCATTCGCAATCAGCCGGTATTAGTAGGTCTGAAGTCTTTGCTTTTACTACACTAATTGGTTCGAGTGCATTGGCGATTTCTAATTCATTTATACCAATATCTACTGATGTAGCTGCTGCAATAAGAACATTGGGAGAATTGCCGACGCAATAGGCAACATCCAATTCACCCTTTTCTTTTAGAAATGTATCGAAGTTGCGTTTTGCTACAATGCGAGTGCTCATATTGGTCTTACTAATTTGCATGGCTCGGTGGAAGTCTAAATTCTGACCTAGCCTGTCGTGCTTGGTGACGACTACAGCTGATGAGATGTAAGGTCCCCCATCTTTCAGATTATGGAGCAGAATAGGAACCTTGCTCAAATCCACATTAGGCTCGACGACCTCTTGACAAGGAGCGGATTTCACCTCTTTTGGTGGCGACCGATCCTTAACAGCTCGTGATAATTCGGGGATGAGATCCCTTGTGGCAATGCCAAGATATGATGCAATACTGTCTTTGTTACAACAAATGTTCCCCACTACGCGATAGGGGCTTTCCTTAATTTGTTCAAACAATACAGGCTTTGGCTCCACAGCCTTAAGAATACCAGCCGCTTCAAGCTTTATGGATACTGGCTTCTTAATCTTTAGAAGCTCGCCTTCTTTTTCTAATTTCTTTAGATATTCTCGGAGACCCATGATATTTTCACCCTATCAAAATCAAACACCAATACGTGTCTTCCATACACGGTAACCGCGTTGCTCAATCGCTCCAAAGACATTGCCCTGCAAATCAGGGCTAGGAGTCAAGGCAACCATATTACCTCCACGTCCTGTTCCTGTTAGTTTTGCACCCCAAGCACCTGCTTGACGCGCGACGCCCACCAGTTCCTCTAGTTCAACACAGGACACATTTATTTCAAGAAGTAGTTTGTGGTTTTTGTTCATTAGTTGTCCTAGTAATTCCAGACTCATTTCATCTAATGCTTCTCGTCCTTTGTCTGCGATTTCTAGATAGTCCTTGACTATTTGATCGAACCATTTTGTCTTCTCCTCTTTCATTCTACGAACGTCAGCTACTACTTCAGTTGTACTAGCAG
>JABXGU010000811.1 GCA_016550415.1 archaeon
AGGGATAGTCCATATAGGGATCACTATCACTCATATCCCTGACGCCAAGTAACCCGATTGATTGGTATATCACATAGGAAGATTCAGTGATGTCTTGTTGTCCCACCCAGTCCTTGACATCATAGACAAGACGAGGAAATGAAGAAGTTCCACTCCGTTGTTGGACGCTGAACTGGAAAAGGTTATCAGCAAAGTATTCATCAATTGCAACTCGAGTTCCAGTATCGGTCCAGACGAAAACAGATGTGACTAAAGCAACACCAATTAGAACACCCAGTAGCAGACTCATTGACCGAGACTTATGCTTCCTTATACTGTTACCAACGTAACTGATTACATACCAGCCTGAACCTGATTGACCGACTACTCGCTGAAGAGCTTCATTGTTTTTACTCACTGGGCTTCAACCTCATCATCAACGGATTTTCCGTACATACTAGTATCAGTGTGTAGCTTGCCAAATCGAAGTACTAATATCCTATCTGCAGAGCTGGCAACATCAGGATCATGCGTTGCGATTATCATAGCCTTACCATGTTTATGAGCCAAATCCAAGAAAAGACGAGTAATCTCCAAACCCGTTGCTGAGTCAAGGTTACCTGTTGGTTCATCTGCCAACAGAATCACAGGTTCATTTGCCAAGGCGCGGGCTACAGCCACCCTTTGCATCTGTCCACCAGACATCTCATTTGGATATTGTTCTGCTGAATCCCGCATGCCAACCATATCCAATAGGTTCAGTGCTCGTTGACTTCGTTCTTCCTCTGGTATCCCAGCAAAAATCATAGGAACTTCTACATTCTCCTTTGCATTCATTATTTCAAGGAGATAGAAGCCTTGAAAGATTATCCCAATTTTGTCACGCCTCAATAAGGAAAGTTGGTCGTCACCGAGACCGTTGAGGAGTTGCCCGTCGATTCGAATCTCGCCAGTAGTAGGCTGATCCAAGCAAGCGAGGAGATTGATTAATGTGGTTTTCCCACTACCACTTGCACCTACAATGGCAACGACTTCACCTGCATGGACCTGGAAGTCTAGGCCCTTAAGCACTTCAACTTTTAGACCTGCATCATCATAATTTTTGACGACGCCCTTGCAATCTATTACGACTCTACCTGTAGCCAATTACGCCACCTTTGAAATTGAAAAGCTCTAACTATTTACTGAAAGGAGTGGAACACGATTTACATTATAGATTTTAAGTTGACGGTTTGTGCAAACTTCATCATATAATGTTGATGGACTAGAAATTTGAGAAAGAGTTTTGTAGGAGATTGAAGAGCTTGCGTTTCATAAGTAAGTAATTTAACTTGTGATGTTTAAATCTGAATTCAAGAAGGAGCGAATGTAGTGTTGCCTTTGAATTATGGTTCTTCCTTTCTACGTTATCGGTACCTGAAACTCCGTGGACACCATCAATCAAACCTGGAAACTCGACTTCTGGAAACTGAAGAAGATAGAGTACCGATTAAGAGCCATGATTTAGAATCGGAATCATACGACTAATTTCTTGTGTTAATAGACGAGGCACCTTGGTTTGCCCTAACACTTTTTCTCTTTGTTGTAGCATAATTTCGAATCCGCCTGGTTTTACGGGGATAATGACAGGTAGAGATAATACGTTTGCTTGACGTTGTGCAGCATAGGTCATATTCGCAAGACCTAGGCGCTCATCAATGAAGGCAGTGAACGCTTCCAAATCATCTGGTGGTTTATTGAATTCGATATAGAGTTTGTAACGAATAATATCTGGCGTTACCTCAGGCAGCAATGCAAAA
>JABXGU010000812.1 GCA_016550415.1 archaeon
GCGGCGTTGTAATATTCGAATGGGCAACACCAGAATCATCTGTAAGAAGGATAATTTCAAGAAATATGGATCCGTTGGCGGCATACAATATGATGGTTACATTTGCTGAAAGCCCATAGGTTAAGGTTCCATTTTCAAAAAGGAGATGAATGGTAATGGCAACTGTCGGAATGTTTGCAGGCTCGTAAATCTCAGATGGATTTACTGTGAGGGAAAGCGTGGTAGTGTAGACGGGGAGTAAATTGACAAGAACGGAGGAATCACTAGAATCATAGATGTCGGGTGTTTCTAGATGCCCGAAGAGGATAACGAGAAGATGATTGCCGGGTGTGAATGAATATGGAATACTGAATTGAGCAAACCCTATTCCCTCATTCACTTGGAAATCAAATTGCCAAATACCATCCCAGTAAAGTGACGCTGTCCCATTTGGTGCACTGCAACCATTTGCGTTTACAGATATTGTCACCTCACATGTTCCACCAAGATAAAGCGAGTTAGTCCAAGTTGTGATAATGGTGGAGGTCACAGCGTGTACCTGAACAAGGAAGGGTACTGAAAGCCATTCTGCGTATAGGATTGTTTCCGAAATTTTCACATGGAAGTATCGATCGCCTAGAGGTTCTGAAGCTAGCCAAGAAAAAACGACCTGACCACTACTATCTGTGTAATCTGTGAAAAGCAGAGTCTCACCCTCATAAAAGGTGACAAGATGATTTGAGAGTGCTGTACCATTGATAGTATCGGTAACTGTTACTCGTATTTGACTTTGGTTACCTACATACACTTCAACAGGAGATAGTTGCTCTATGGTACTAGATACTGGGCGACGGGTAACTTGCACCAAACATTGGTCGGAGCTTGATTCATATTGATTCTGCGCAGAGAAATAATATGAAACAGTCCATTGACCTACCTCATTGGGAACCCACTGGCATACTGCAATCCCGATAGTATTGGTTGTGTTGTTGATTTCAATTTCGGGTTGAGCTACACCTGGAGGAGTAATTTGAAAGTTCACTTCGTACCCAGCTAAGCTGCTAGCGTTTTCATCTTGAAGACGAACCATCAGATCCAATGACTCATAGGCAATTGGCACTTCTGGGTCTACAGATTCATAGTTAAGGGCGGTACCATAAACCACAACGCACAGAATATCAGTTCTTGTAAAACCTGTGATATTGGGTGCAGTCACATTAAGCAGGAGAAGGTACCCATCAGCATCCAGTTCACTTGTAGGAACCTGACCAAAATAGGTTCCAATTCCACCATGGACCAACGGAAAACTATCAGAGGTATTCGTATTGACTATCGAGACATCGGCATTAATTACAGCCGATTCAGGTTCGCTGCCACCTGCTAATAAAACCAAGACCGATATGTTCAGCGGGATGCTTCTGGGCACACTAAGCCCAGGAGAATAAATGATATCCACTGAAGGATTTCCCCAAACTTCACAAATTTGAGATAGAGTTATGTAATCAGGAAGTGCACCGGGGGCAGATGTTGCCAGGATAAGATTCTGCCAGCCCAAGGCGTCAAATGCTGTTGGAATATTAATAGTACAGTTCCAGTAACCCAGTTGATCAGGACCTGTAAAGTTTGTGAAAGTGTTATTGAAAATTAAGGCTTGAATCGTGAGGTTACCAGGGATTATGTTCCATCGGGTCTCCTTTACAGAAACGGTAATTGTGGTTGAGTTTCCACACCAGAGGAGGCCTGTAGGATAGGAGAGAATTGTCATGTTAAGTGATGGATTTTCATCAAGGAATGGTAGGAGATTTAACCGATTTGAAAGTTTCACTGCAAGGCATGTAGTATAGGGAATCCATCTACCCTCCTCAAGTGTGGGTTCCTGAACAAGACCACTGTAGGCACTGCCATCTACCAAGATCATTCTGATAGGGTCCTTGTCAATAAGATTAGGTGCATTTGGCATGAGTCCAAGTTCATCTAAAAGATATAGAATATCTACGGCATAGAATGCAGTGATAATACTCGTTACATTATCCAAATAGCTGGCTGCATAGGTTGCCAGTCGGGAGCCATTTAATCCATTCAACGCAGGATCCAAGTATGCATAGGCTTGAAGCCCTAGCCATGTGTCAGCGAGGTGTCCTCCAGCTTCTCGCCATCGAACAGGTAACGGTATTGTGTGGAGTGAATCATGGAAATATTGGTGAGTGCCATTATCTTGGAGACAACTCAGTAGATAATCAAGTGTTGCTGTGGCATTTTGGAGTTCGGTGGGAATTCCATTCAGTTTTTGGTGGGCGATGAGGCTCCAGCAGGTTCCATCAAATCGGAAAGTGAAGTCACTTTCAAAACCAACATAGAGGTGATTGAGGCCAAACATACCATAATATTCTGATGCAAATGTTTGGCTAGCAATAATTTCAGCGCGAATTTGGTCATTATATGTCGACCAAGGATTACCCTCCAAATCAAGTAGGTCAACTAGCTGAGAATAAACATAATGATAGAGAGGACCAAATGTTCCGCTTTCTACAAAACAACGATCAGAAGTAGCAATGTCTGTATCAGAACCTACGCTGTCAGGTTTTTGATGCCATCCAAAGGAGTCAAGAGCTGTGAGCCAGCAATTATCAAGATATTCGTTAAAAGCAGTCTGGTTAATAGCTGCAAGCCCTCCAACTGCTGCCAATGATGAAATGATATTCCATCCAGTAAGAAGATCACTGAAGTTGCCAGGTTCTGTAGCACCACCCCACTCGGTTAAACAATCAGTGAGATAGCTTTCAAGATTTGTAGTGACTCCATTCAGTCCACCAGTCACCACCAAACCTAGTACAGCGTACCATGTTTCATCAGGTGAATTATGAAAATCGTGGTCCATATCTCCACGTCCCCATCCACCATTAGGAAACTGGTTATCAAGGAGAAACATACGACTTGCTGTAGTATTGAAGGTACCAAGAGCATCGAGGATCTCAAGGAGACGAAGTGCACAACTGGTGCCTAGCACCCATTCATCAGTGTCAAGAGTGCATTTAGTATCAAAAATTCCTGATCCAGATGGGTCCTCACAAGCCTGAAGAAATATCAGTAGAGCAGATTGATCAATGGAGCCTTGGGTTCCTAAAATGTTGAGTGCCTCAAGAGCATCAAGAGTCGAAACCAGGGTGCAAACGACATCCCCACTGGGTGAAGAGTAGAATCCACCATATTCTGTATTTTCTATTTCGAGTTCTTGACATGAGGTAATATAGCCTGTTGCGGCTGTAGTGTTTATCTTGTTTAGTTGACCCAAGACAGCTAATCCACTGAGGGCAAAATAGGTGGCTTCCAGATTGGTTTTGGATGAACCTACCTCTTGGAAAAATCCCCCAGTTACTGAGTCTTGACAGTTGGCTAGATAATCGCCCACGACCTCTGTTTCTAGATCATCCATTTGATTAAGAGCTGCAAGTGATAAAACACTCATTCCGGTTGTTACACAGCGATCCTGTAGTTGCATACTAGATAAATCTTCAAAAAAGCC
>JABXGU010000813.1 GCA_016550415.1 archaeon
AGATAAGGTAGTACTGAAAATCATCTCGAACCCAGCTGCACAGCTGCTGGCTGTAAAGACAGGCGAAGTTGATGCAATGGGTTGGTGGGTACCGCCCGCTCAAGTGGCAGGTCTTCAAGACCACCCAGTGGTTGGGCTTATTCAGACTCCAGACTGTGGATACTACCACCTCTCATTCAACTTCAGATTCTGGCCGATGAATCTGACATCCTACAGACATGCATGCCGTGCCATGGTTGATCACCATCAGATCGTTGATGGGTTCATGCTAGGGTATGGTATACCTGGAGGTTCCAATGTACCTCCGCTTCTGAGCTACTGGTACTATAATTACAGCCTTGACGACTATCCATTTATGGACTGGGATGAGAACGAAACAGTAGCACGAGCTGAGCTTACGGCTGGCGGCTGGTCAGATTCAGAACCACCTTTCGATGGAAGGTTTGACACCTGGACTGGTCCAGGCGGAGATCTTGTATTAAGAGACCAATGGCCTGGTGGTATAACAATTCTGGCCCCCTCGTACGATCCTGTACGTGTCAGAGCCTGCATGATGATCGCTGATGCTTTGGAGAAAGTATTCGATGTGGACTTCGTACCTGAAATCCCAGACTTCAACACGCTGGTCATCAGAGCGTTCTATAGCAACACCTTCGACATGTTCATTCTAGGATATGGTCTAGGGTATGATCCCGGAACATTCCTAAAGGGTATATTCCACGAAGACTCCGCTGGGTTCTTGGGTGCAGATAACTGCTTCCCAATCGTGAATGATACACTTAACGAAGCTCTCGAATTCTTCATGAATACAACCGGTGATTCAGTACAAGGCGGAAGGACAAGACAACAGTGGGGTTGGAGAGTTCAGCAGATCTTGATCGAACAGGGACCCCAATATGTACTGTTCTACAGGGTCAACTTCCAAGCTTACAGAAAAGACCTAATAGAAGGTCTTGTACACATGCCCAGTGGATGGCACAGCACGGAACGGTCATTCTATGAAGTATACAGGGTAGCCGCAGTATCTGCCATTCCTACCGGTCCAGCGTACACGTGGTATGTCGTCGGTGGAGCTGTAGCTATAGGCGTAATTGGTATTGCTCTGGTAGCAAGATCCAATGCAGCATTCGCAGCAGAAATCAAAGAGAAGTAAGGCAAACAAATAGCAAATACACATATACTCCCCCTTTTTTCTCAACTTGAGATTTTGAGCCTTTCAAAAATTAAAAGAAGGCAATGAAAAACCTGAAACCCGAATAAAGACTCAAAAAATTTAAATATTCGTACGCATCCAGATAGACAGACACTCAAAAGGTTAATTGGATTGGAGGAAGAGCCAAATGAGCCTTGCAAAATATGTGGCAAAACGAATAGTTACGGGTTTAATAACGCTGTTCTTCGTAATTGTCTTGAACTTCTTCATCTTCTGGGTTATGCCCGGTGATCCTGCAGCTCTGCTGATTTTTGGAAATCCATTTATGACCGAAGCGCAAAGACAAGCACTGAGAGCCCAACTAGGGCTAGACCGACCTTGGTATATGCTATTCTTCAGCTATATCG
>JABXGU010000814.1 GCA_016550415.1 archaeon
GCATCTACACACTTTGCACCTTTGGGATAGGAAAAGATTGGATTGAGATCTAATTGGTTTATTTCAGAGTGTTCCATGACTAGTTTGGAAACTTGTAGGAGAATTTTAACAAGAGCACCTATGTCGCTGGGTTCTTGACCGCGAATACCGGTTAGGATTGGATACCCTTTGATTTCCTTAATCATTTCTTCAGCGTCGTATGATGTTATAGGAGCAACTCGGAAGCTGACATCTTTTAAGACCTCGACGAATATGCCGCCCAGCCCAAACATGAGAGCAGGACCAAATTGGGGGTCCTTTAGTGAACCAATTATTACCTCAATTCCAGCTGGCGCAAATTCTTGAACAAAAACACCTAGAATATTGGCTTTGGGCTTATTTTTGTGAACATTATCAATGATTGATTGATAGGCCTTACGAACTTCATCAGCAGTTTTCAGATTGATGAATACCCCACCAATATCGCTTTTGTGAATGACATCTGGACTAAGAATTTTCAATACAACAGGGTAACCAATTCTTTCAGATTCCTTTACTGCCGCGTCTTCAGTTTTCGCAACAGCGAATTCAGTGACAGGTATTTTGTAGGTTCGCATGATAGATTTTGCTTCATGTTCTAGCAAGTATGTTCGGTTTTGTTTGCGCGCTGTGGCAATAATTTCTTTGACGCTGGCCATTCTATCCAACCCTGCAAGGTTAATGCATTTTACACCTGTTAGTTGAAATTAAAGCTTTGCAGTAATGCAAGATTATCGAAACGATTCGAAGCCATCACCGCCAGTGAGAATATTTGAAATCTGAGAAAATAGAAGATCCAGGTTCTCCATATTTAGTGCAGATACAGGAACCACATCAGAACCTGCGAATAAATGCTGAAGACTGTTATAGAGTTCAAAGGTCAGTTCACGTTGTAATTCATTTTGTGAACCTTGAATATCATGCATGAGTTGATCAATGTCATCTAGCCATCTCATCATCCTTTCAAGTTCTTCTTCTTTTAGCAAATCAGCTCGTGATAGAGTATTTATCTGGGGCAAATTGAAGCGCACCATCACGGAGGCGGATAGAAGAAGTGTTGATACGAAGCCGGCTGGAGCAATTGCCAGTGTAGCATCAACAAGATACATCAACATTCTATTCTCACTACCCAAACTAGACACAATTATGGGTCCCGTATCTCGAAAGGCAAATAGTTCGATTTGGCCTGGTGAGTCAAATAAGAGGAAATCTGTTCCCAATTCCCTAATTTCCTCTTGAATAGCGTCAATGTGGGCACTGATTAAATCTATGGAAGCAATTAGGCCACTATTAGGTCCAAGATTGTATTTCTCCATGACCCCTTGAAGGGAAATAAAATCTTGAATGTCAACATCAGGATTGTATGGTAAATTAAGAACGCCTGGATCAAGATTTATTGTTGAGACGCTTAATTTTGCATCCTGCATCCATCTGGCTAGCGCGCCAGTAAGCGTCGATTTTCCTGAACCTGCAGTTCCCACGATATAAATAGAATAAGACATGGTATCTAACTCTATATTTTTACAGCGTCTATAAGTTACTTGGTCTGATTGTACCTAATATGTTACATCGTGATTTTGAAGTTGCGAAGTTTTTTGAGTAGGATATCTGTTTCTGTTAATTTCGATAAATAGAGAGGGATTTTTTCAACTTGCGCAATTTTGCAGGCTACCGAATCAACTTCTGTTGGACCGTGTAAAATGATAACTGATGGGCGTACAGCTGATCCCAGCCCTATTTGAGAAGTACGGATAGCAACCATAGGAGATCGTCCTGTGCTAACTCGAGTAAATATAGCAGCACGATTTGGAGTTGCACCATATAGTTTCAGCATTTGCTGGGGAGTCAGTTGTAGTATTGTTCGGAGACTGTCAATGGCAGTATATCCATAGATTTCACGGTCATCGATAATATCTTCGACTATAGTCTCGCACTCTAGATACTCGGTGAGAATTTTTGCAGGAATTGATGCAGGGAACTCCCTAATGTCCAGAAGGATATCTGAAGGAATTTCTTGTCCCAATAATCGGATGAAGGCTTTTGCTATTTGGCCACCACGACTTTCATCAAGGGCTATGAGACTCTCTGTAAATTTGCGTATCGTCTCAATGCGTGGAGATTTTCTCCTACCACTTTCATAATCACTGATTACTGATGGTGATATACTCAAATGACCTGCGAGTTCATGCTGAGCTACTCCAAACTGCTCTCGCCATTTTCGCATAATTCGTCCTGGGTTCTCAGCTAGGGTTATTTCTCCTGCAATGCTTCTGAGAAGATTTTCCCGTGCACTTTGGTCCATTATTTTAATTACAACCTTAACCATTCTTTAACAGTATTGTTTGGGGACCACTCACATCTATCTTTTATAGCTGAAGCCATAAATCGGAAATGACATGTAAGTTTTGGTGAGAGTTGTTGCAGTTTCCATTTCTTACCTTAACCGATATCCTCATCCTATTAATTGCCTATGTTTATGTCCTAGCTATCATTGGTCTGGGTGAAATGCTTCGGCGATTGGGCAAGTATCCACCCTCTGTCACGCGCAAGTTAATACATTTAGGTGCTGGTTTCTCTGCTTTTACTGTTCCATTCTATTCACAAACTTGGGCGGCAATAATTGTAGCGTTCTCATTTTTGATACTGATTTTCCTTTCATCCCCTAAAAGCCCTATACGAAGTTTAAGAGCCATGTTCCAAGTTATGGCACGAGAAGAGGACTACCTATCCGGACATATTTGGGGACCCTTTTTCTATGCAATTTCGATTACTATACTTGTATCAATCTTTGCTTTGATTCCAACTTTGACCTCATACTTTGTTCTCCCAGCAACAGGACTTACTTCTATGTATCTTGGAGATGGATTAGCACCATTTATTGGTGGCAAATATGGCAAACACCGTTACACAATTGGTAAATCTACTCGAAGTGTAGAGGGATCTTCTGTGGTCTTCATTGCCTCTTTATTTGGAGCTATATTTTGTTTCATCTTTTTTGACTGGTTTGCTAGTAACGGGTCTCCAATTTTCACTTTGCATCATGTTCTGATTCTTTCATTTGTATGTGCAATAGTTGCTGCTGTCATTGAGGGCATTAGCCCCCCAGGAATAGATAACCTAACAGTTCCTCTTCTTACAGCTCTTATCGTCTTCCTTATTGCGGCGTTTCTATACCCGCCTATATGGGCATTAATTTTTTAGCCCCTAGATTCAATCTTTCAATACTTTGCTGATTAATTCCCTAAGGTATTGTTCAGCTCTGCGCATAGATGACCCAAATGGTTCACCACCACCGTAAATGCTGCGTAGTTTAGAGAAGCGTATCCGCATCTCGCCAAGCCACTTGTCTGGAGAATCTATACCATTCCAATGAAAGAGACCTAATTTATCCGCTACACATACGATTTTTTCTTCCCAAGTTCTTGGCAAAAAGCTTCGAGTAGGTAACCCAATGAGTTTGGCTTCAGCTGAAGTGAAGCCACCGAGTACATGTCGTTCTACTATTCGAACCACTTGTATTGGAAAACCTTCAGACAGGAGGATTTGACCGCCCACAAAGCCATGTGTGATATCATTAACACGAGCACGACCAATGTCATGAAGTAGAGCACTGATGCTAACTAGCTTCAAATTCACTTCGAGTGAGGATGAAACTTTTCGAGAAATATTAAGAGCCTTCTCTTGAGTCGCCATGCAGTGTTCTCGAATCCTTGAGTCTGAAAGATATTCTGCAAGAACCTTATTGGCGTGCTTTAGAGATGGTAGAACTGGTGGCATCGGTTGTGTTTATAGCTTGTCAACATGTTTTTTAGTTAGCGGTATTGCTACGCTCGTCCCCCCCCAATAGAAATTGATGATGGAGATGAAGCTTATTCGTGAAATATGGGCGCTAGATGCTACAATCGAAAAAATCGCAGAACAGGTTCAAACTTTAGAGATAAAACGAAATGCGTTTGCTAATATTCTGCGTTCCACTAGATTGGAGTTAGATCTCTGTGCAGAAATACCTCTTGCACAACGCTATCTGATCGATGGGCAATTAGCGAGACAGGTGAAGCCAACGAAATTGAGTGGTTTAAGCGTTTGTGGTGTTGATGGTGGATTATTGAAGAAATCTTTACGAGGTATTGAACTTGTAATAACACGGGCAAATGCCACAATTTTTCAGTACTCATCATCTGGGCGAGTCTCTGCAGAATATTTTCCTGAAAGAAAAACTCCACCAATTGTGAAAGCAGAATTAGATCCGATATCATGGCGAGAAGCAGAAATCAATGCTTCACTTGAACGTTTGAAGGCTGAACTACAACTAGCTATTCGGATCCAAGATCACTTTACCTTTGAACTTCTACTATTGGATGGTTCATTGATCCCACATATTAGTGACCGCCCGGTTGCCCAATCTAATCTATCAACAAAATATCAGGAAATTCGTTCACTTTTTACAGAACTTTATCAGAAGACAGAGGAGACAGGGACACTCCTTGCTGGTGTTGTCAAGGATAGTCGAAGCAACCGATTCATTAGGGTGCTGGGTGAGTTGCTACCCCACTTGGTCCGGCGACAGCCA
>JABXGU010000815.1 GCA_016550415.1 archaeon
AATAAATCGTGTCAAAGGAAAAGACGCGCCGACGATCCACAGAGAAGGATAAAGAGGAAGAATTGGAATTCAAACCTCTTACTGAAGAAGAGTGGCGTCACGTCCTAGAAAAAGCCCGCGAGGTTTCAGAGACAGACAAGGAAGTTGATGAAGAATCCGTTGTATTGGTCATGCCAGTAACAGAAGAAGAGGAAGAGCGTCTTGACCAACTTTCTTGTGAAGCTGTAAAACATCTAAGTTCTAGATACGTGTGGATCGCCAAACGTGGACGCTATGGCTTCATGTTCGTCATTCCCAGTAAGGAAGCAGACATAGAACAATGGGGTGCAGAGTGGGCAGGCTTCACGATTGATTGGTGCCGGGAGATGCTCCTACATATCGTTTCAACCAAAACACTGGTCCTATTCGACCCCTTCAATGAGCTTAAACCTGACCGCCATCGTGCTGCCAAGATAATTCTAGGAGTGCTAGTAAAGCAGGAATTAGGTCGTTGGATAGATGAAGCAGAAGGAATACTTCGAGTTACTTGGAAGAGCGACAGTGAATGGGCAGAGGAGATACGTTGTTGGGCATTGAAAACAGGACGAACAACATTTACACTCTTTAAGCTACAGGAATATCGGAAGGATCTGACAGGTTTACCAAAATCTGAGCTTCGTAAAATCCTTGATGTTTTAGTAGAACGAAAATTGGCTCGTTGGCTTGATCGGGAACAAGAAGTTGTAGAAATTAAAATCTGATCATTTCGGCATAGCTAGACCTGGAAAGAAGAAGCGAGTGCCATGCACAAAAGACTTGTCAATTTTTGCGGCACCCACAGCCTCAAGACTTTTCAGCGCAGCAAGAGCTCGTTCACGATTCCAACCTGCCTGTGTCATGACCTCTTCTAGTGTTGTGTAACCATTTTTGCTTGCAATAGAAAGAATCGTGACTTGGTCCTCAGTGAATTCCCGTGGAACGAGTTCAACGATTTTTATCCCCGACTTTAATTTGTGGATACCCGGTATTAGGCTTGAACTGGTTAGGTGTTGAATCGCCTTTATGACATCAATTTGAGACACACTATGTCGACGAGCCTTATTTATTGACAGAACTATTTCAGCTAGAGTCATGATGCCGCCAGTTTCATTCTGGCGCCGCTTAGCTAAGCCCAGAATCTGAACCCCCAACTGTTCATAGAATCTACCGCGACCAGTGAGACGTTCAAGCAATCCTGGTTTTTCTTTAAGATCTTCGTGAATGGGGGCTCCAGGTAACGTGATGCCGAGTTCGTGTGCAATTTCAGCAGCTTTTTCTTGGAGTTCAGGCATGTCCTCCAAAATCTCACCGTAGGTTTGTTCGAATGTGTCTGCTTTTCCACGGAGTTCAGATATTGTTTGGAGCATGCGCTCTAATTCCTTAATCATTAGCTCGACACGCTTTTTTCGATAAGCGGCATCCATTTCCATTTGTTTTTCAATTTCCCATAATCCACACAACACCAAGAGCCTCCTCATATTCGTCTCATGAAATTTAGCCACGTTTCTGCGCGCATAGCAAATTTCCTTGCTTCTAATTCCTCCACATGATTTTCTAGATTGGGATGATACTTCGTCCAGAAGTAGGTATACCACTCCTTTGCTTCTTTTGTAATTTGATGATGTCCCCCAAGAATTGCTTCTGCATAGGCAATAACCGCATCCAAGTCTTCAAGGATGTACTCAGCATTGATTCGGAGATTTGCTTTGTTGATAGCGTTTACCAATCGGTCGCGCATATCTGCAAACGAGCGCATTGGTTTCTCCATTTAAGTATCATCCTCGACATCTACTGATCGACCGCCATTTCTCTTAGACGCCGCTTGAAATCATTTAGCCACCGAACAGACTGAAACTCCAGTTGCTTTGCCTCATCAGGTGATAGAGTATCATGGGGATCACGCTGACGTAATTGATTCTGCCATTCCTTCATTGCAACCAGAATCCAGTAATCCGGAGGGAAGTTGGGGTATTTTGTTAGAAGAATGATGGAATCATCGAGTAGGGGAATGATGAGGTTCATACGGGCGACTTCACCAAGTTTGGCGATGTCAATAAGAGTGATGATGTTTGAAACAATATCTGCTGCCTTTGCCGCCATCTTGGCTGATGCTTGGGCAGTTAATTCAACAGTCTTTTCTCCTTTTGGTGCGCGTTCTTCAATTTGAAGCTTATCAACTGCTACAGGAAAGCGTTCTGAGATGCGTTCTTCTTTAATGAAGCCTTCCCAGCTGGCGCCTTCAGCTTCAAGGAGTTGGCGGGTAGTGAGTGTGTCCCGAACAAGGGATCTGAATTGACGTTTGTATAGCGTAGGACTAAGTTCACCCTCTTCGAACTTCTGGACGATGCTGTCTAACGTAGCAATAGTTCCATAAAGTTCAGCCTTAAGTTGGGGAACCCGTTCCTGTTTTCTCCGCACTCGCTCACGTACAGCCATCAAGCATTACCTCCACTCAGAGGGCTATTCGAGCGTTTCCAGCGCTTTCTCAATCTGATAGAGTCGCCGCTTATAGCGCTTGTAAAGTTTAGTATATTCTGTTGAACCTATTTCAGCAGAATCGAATTTTTGTTCCAAGTTCTGAAGCAAATCCTCAATAGCAAGTCTCTCGCTTTCCAACTCCAATTTTTGTCGTTCAGTTTTATCAGTGGGAAGGATGAGAGTATCAAGTTCATCTTCGGTTGATGTTTCACTTATAGCTAGACCACTCGTATCAATCTGCGCTGACATCCGTGCAATTCGCTCATCTCGTTTCTGTATCTTCCGAGTGAGCCGGGCAACCTCTTGTTCTAGCTGTTGATACCGTTGTTGAAGTAATTCTTCGCTATCAGGCAGCTTCACCTTTGGAGGTGGTTGAGTTGTATCAGGCACAGGAGTCTCGCGAGCGAAAAGACCCTTGATACTATTTACTAATTGATAGACGTGGTAATGGGGCTGCCACTGAGTAACGATTCTTAGATGAATTGCACCTGATTCACGATCTACACGTGGATGTCTTGTAGGTGTGAGCATCCTAGCAACTGGCGGTTGAGCGGGAAAGTTGGGTGGAATAATAATCTCTACAAGAAATTCTGTTCCCCCACGAGGACCACCCTTAATTTTTCCACGCCATCGGCGAAGATTCTGACCGACTGGAGTGAAAGTTGGTGCTCTACGGAACATCAACTGGGCCTCTCGAGCAATCGCCATTTCTGATTGGCTTCTCATTGCCTGTGCCATTGTCATCACCATCATTATTGTGTTCTAATCCTGCTAGTGAAAGCGAAAATAAAACCTTTGGCAACACGATACGTACTGAACTAAAAGAGTTAGATTTGTTCAATTATGTTGTTTTTCTTTCTTTTTCTACTGAACGCTTGGGAGATTCGCTTGAAACTGCTCGTCGAACCGTTAGGAGTATATTATTCTGGAGTTCGTGAAGAAATTCTTCTAACCGTTTTTCAAAAAGTGCTATCATCTCTTCTAATCGTCGAATAGCCTGTGTTAGGGTAGGAGCCAGCTCTTTTTGCAGCTCCGAAATAGCCTTTGAAGAAGTTGTAGAAGGTGTCTCCTTAGCCAATGTCTGTAGGGAAGATTCCAGCTTATCAAAACGATTCGCGAGTGAACTCAATCGTTCAACAGAGGACTCTGAAGCGATAGTGTCATCAGCTACCAACTTCTGAAGTGTCTTGACCTCCCGGAGGAGTACACGAATATTAGCTTCCATCTTCAGATTCATCCGAGAAAGATCTGCATCCAATAAATTTAGACCATTCACAATTCGCTTCAGCGACTCAACAGTCGGAACAAGTCCCTTTGGTGTCTTGATGCTTTCGATTTCAATCGAATATTTGGGTGTTTCTGACGTCACTGTTGTAAACGACCACCGAAGCTCTAAATCAAAAAACATTGACACTAGCTTATAAGCTTTGATGAGTTGATGATGTACTTCAACAAAAAATTGAGCGTATAGAGAATCCTGGAGGTATGTGTTTCCCACAATAATAAGAGCGTTCGAACGTTTATATTCCCAATCTTTTTAAGAACGCATCTAGTAGATTTGCCCAAGGGAAACGGTAAGGAGACCACGATGGCTGAACAATCTGAACGTTTCATCATTACGTCGATTAAAGAGATCGGCGAATGGAAGTGGACTACCTCTGAGAAATGTATAGTCTGTGGTCTTCAAATCCGTGAAGGACAAGAACAAGTTTTTTGTCCGAACTGCGGAAATCCTGCCCATTACTCCCATCTAGCTGAATGGGTCAAGGTAAAGGGTACCTGTCCGATATGTCGGAAAAACATTCAAATGAAGAGATTGGAACCAAAAAGAAAATAGTCGGGTGGAAAAAATGCGTATTGAAGTAGTACCAGCAATTGGTGGTAGTGACCCCATAGCCATAGAGGTGGAACCCAGTACAACAATTGGAGAAATCCGTAACCGTGTCGCAAACATGCGCCGCATCCCGCCCAACATCGTAATTCTAGCATATCGCGGCGCTCAACTAACTGATGAACAAACAGTGAAGAGCGTTGGGATAACACCTCATGACAAACTCTATTTGATAACACGTACAGAGGGCGGCTAAGCAGTAGGGTTAAATTTCCCACAATTTTCTGCTGCGCCTCTCTTCTTCTTTTTTTATAGGGTAGTCGGTAGTGCTGAAACAATACACGTTTCGTTAGAAGCCTTTTTCTATGGCTACAATCAAAAAGATATTCAAGCAATACACAATTCTTTTAATGAACTGGGAACTGGATGGTCTAGGAAGAGGCGTAACGTGCATGCTATCCGAAGAGGATTATTGGGCAAGATTGGTCCTTGAAGCAAAAAACATGGAAACAGAAGAGCCCTCATTCCAGCCCCTTCAAGGGGACCTGAGGCACTGGCAAGGCTTCATCCTTGGAACTGGCATCTATGATGGCGGCGTCTTTATAGTGCAACTATTAATCCCACGATCCTTTCCCTATGACCCCCCAACAGTAAGATTCATTACCCAAATTTGGCACCCGAATATCTATCGAGGTAGAGTCTGTGTTGGAATCCTAGGAAAGGATTGGCTGCCCAGCATGTCATTAACTGGGGTCATTGAAACACTCAGAAACCTCATAAACTTTCCAAACCCTGATGACCCATTGAATCAACAGGCTTCAAGACAGGCAAAAAGAGAACCAGCCAAATTTGAGCGTACAGCCCGTGAATGGGTTCAACAATATGCAGGGTGGGACCAGGTGCAGAAAGGATGAAGCAAGCGGCTTCAGAGAATCATAGTGCAGAAGGAAAAAGAATTCCAGTTTACCAAGAAACTGAACGTTACGCTAGGCAACTCCTTTTAGCTGAATGGAACCAAGAAAAGCTAGCAAAATCGACCGTACTTGTTGCAGGTATTGGTGCACTAGGAAGCATTGTTGCTCTTGACCTCGCCCTAACAGGAATTGGAAAAATAGTTATTGTTGATTTTGACACGATTGAGCTCTCAAATTTAAGCCGCCAATTCCTTTACTCCGAAAAAGATGTTGGCGAACCAAAGGCAATTGTAGCAGGTCAAAGGCTCCGTGAAGCTAACCCTGATGTGCAGATTCTTTCGTTAAACTGCCCAATTCAAGAAGTGCGCATGACAATATGGAAAGAAGCGGATCTCATCATTGATGGACTTGACACCTTTGAGGCACGTCGATGGCTAAATTCCCTATGTATATACAAGGACAAGTCCCTCATTCATGGTGGGATGTATGGATGGTGGGGAAATGTCCAACGGGTAGTTCCCTTTGAAACACCCTGCTTGGAGTGCCAACCATTGGTTCCTGCAGAGCGACTTCAACAGGCTTGCACACCTCCAGGACAACGAAGAAAAACTGCTGAGCCACCACCCAAATTCCCTTCGCTTCTAAGCATTGCAACCGTTATTGCTGGAATCCAATTTCAAGAAGCACTCAAGCACCTATTGGGTGTTGGCGCACCACTGGACAATTACATCTTCTATGATGGGTTACATCAACAGTTCACCATGTTAAAGTTGGCTCGAAACCCCAATTGTTTTCTATGTAGCGACAGGTTCCGGATTAAAGGCGAGATATATGCTATTGGGCGAAAAGAAACCGTAGCTGAATTAAAGAATCGATTAATTATGTCCTTTGGATTGGAAGACCCAAAGGTAATACTCCGTGGCAAAATACTGAAGGACACCCAAGTTCTTGGTAGACAAAGGCTGAAGCAAAAAGAGCCAATCTATGTCATTGATAAAAGTCTCGCCCAACCACTCAAACTTATTGCAGTCATCAAGTAATAATGCCAATTGTAATACGTGCAATGAATCCGACAACTACTACAAATAGTGTCACAGATAAAGTGATTAGTAAAGCCTTTTCAGTGGAAAAATGGTAGCGCTCTCTTAAACCCATTGCGAGGAGAACAGCGCCCCATAAGTAGCCTGCAACCGATAGCCCCCAGACAATAAACCAAACTGGAGAAAAAAGCAAGGCACCTAAATTAGTAATCGACACGAAAGATAAGCCGATGGGAGGGGGTATTAGTAATAGGAGTGGTAATGAAATCGTATTTGCAATGAGGAATGGCAGAGAGGAGTACTGGCTCAACAGAAAGGTTTCTGCAAAATAACCCTCTTCCCCAGCAAGATTCACAATTAGGTGAACAAAACCATAGTAAATTAGAGTCCAAAGGAAGTAAAGCAGAAGAAAAATTGGAAGAATGCCAAGCCAACCAAATAAGAGACTATAGAGGCTATTGCCTACAACATGAACCATCATCATGATGTAGAAAAACGAAATCACGAATATATTGCCAAAGAAGATGAGAACTGGACCGCGAGTATCAGGTTCCCGAACAATGTCCCAAAAAGCAACAGAAGGTAGAACAAGGATAGCCCATAACCGCTGACGAAGACTTAGACGATTCTCCCATTGACGCTCAACGCGACGAAGAAAAGGAAGAATACGCTCAAATCGATCCATGCGGAATCGATACCCGCATTGACGACAGACAGCGTCATTGGGATGTACTTTAAACCCACATTCTGGACATCGAAGAGTGGACATATGAATTCACTACCGCAGGTGACCCTTTTTTCTTTTCTGTTACTTATAGTGACGAAAGCTTTAAGTTGTTTATTTCTCAACACAATGCGAGTGACACAAAAATGGGGTATAGCTTTCTCCCCGAACCAATGCTTCTTTTTCAACTGGCCTAGATTTGCTGCTAATTTTGGAGTGTCACAACAATGCAGAATTCCCATTATGTCTGGATTTAGAATAAAAATGGAGGTCCAACCCTTTGATTGAC
>JABXGU010000816.1 GCA_016550415.1 archaeon
AAATTCTTCGTTTTGCAGCTGCACACCATCAAATTGGGAGCGCACTCAAGATTCTTGGTATCACTGATGAAACAAAAGAAATAGCAGGTGTCATTCTAGGGAAATCTCCCAAAATCCTACAACGTGCTTTTATACGGTTCCTAAATGAAACAGGAGCTCAGAGTTCTGTAGAAGCTCTGGATATCATAACTAACGAAAAAGAAGAAGAACTCCTAAAAACCTTCAAAATTAGTTCAGTAGAACTCGCTGCAACAACGCTCTCTCAAGAAAGCCAAGATAGACGCCAAGCCATCAAGAAAATCATCTATGACCGTTGTGCACTCCTATCAATTACCCACTAGCATAGACAAAACGGTTCATGAAAAAAACCTTCTATTTTTGACGAAGATATTACTGTTGGTGCAGAGTAAGAATATCTTTTTCACGTAGGAGTGCTAGCCCAGTAACTGGACCTAGTATTTCAACGGCACAAATCCAGTCATAATTCTTAAGGTCCACCTTTCCTGGGAATTGACTGGCTACCTCATGGAGAATTTGATCTCGGTCAAGTTTGGTGTCTCGGCGGTTAAGGTTCACACGGAATTTCTCACTTTTTTGCATTCGACTTGCCAGTTCTTTACTGCCTGATTTTATCGCCTCTATACTACTCTCAACAACAAGGTCGATGGGTTGAATCTTCAGCAGGTCTCGAATAATCCATGGCATTTGCTTTGCAATCTTTGAAAGCTTGGCAATAAAATCATGTGGATCTCCTTGCACCCGTGCTACAACCAAGCTGCTTATCCCAGTCATTTTGCACCATTCAATTTTCTCTGTCTTTAATTCCTCATCGACAATGCGCTGTAACTCATGGCAACTCTCTGCTTCCTGAAAACGGCGGCAAGATATTAGGACGTTGAAGTCGTTTCTAATCGATATCATACGGTGGAAAAGGTGCAATCACGTATTTTTATATCTTAAGGGATTTTCCAAATTGCTTCAAAAAAGCGCAAAAAAGGGTTTAGGCAGTATCGAGCCAAGGACGAAGACTCTCAAGGTCCACAGCTCCAACTCTGATTAGCTGCGGTGGATTCATTGTGCAGTCTACGATGGTCGAATCCTTTGTATGATAGGTGGAACCTGCATCAAGAACAAGATCAACTTCTTCCCCAACTTGAGCAATTGCATGCTCTGCAGTCCGTGGGCTTGGTTCATTCAAACGATTTGCGCTAGTGCCAGTTACACTAGAGCCAGTCTCACGAATAACCTGTAAAGCAATAGGGTGATTAGGAACACGCACAGCCAACGTACTATTCGGACCAATCACACCCTCAGGAAAAGTCCTAAGTGTTTTAAGAATTAGAGTGAGTCCCCCCGGCCAAAAAGCCGTTGCCAAACTCTTCGCCACCGCAGGCAAGATGCAAATTTTGTGAACGTCATTAACGCTAGCTGCTAGTACTGGCATTCCCTGTTTTTTTCTTCTTTCCTTAATGGCTAGGATCCTATCAACAACACTTTTGTCTAGGGGATTACCAGCCAACCCATACGCTGTATCAGTTGGAATAATGATTAGACCACCCTGCCGTATCACTGATGCCGCCTCTCCAATCACCCTAGCATCAGGTTTTAAGGGGTCAACATGCAGCTGCCTAACCATTTTTGAACTGTCACCGCTAGAATGTGACACACTCCTAGGCTAAAACGTGTTCGAGAATGGTAAACTTGCGTGCAGTAATCCTCGCCAGTGGTAGGGGTGCCCGGTTTGACCCAATCACCAAGTTCCGTCCTAAACCACTTTTACCAGCCGCTAGCCAACCAATCTTGAGATATCTACTCCAATCCATAATGGCTGCTGGATTCACCGATATCATCATCACTCTTGGCTATCTTGCACCCCAAATTGAAAATTTTCTTTCAACTTTACCAAGCAACATTTCCTTCAACCCAGTCTTTGCCTCTAAATGGTTCAAGGGTCCCCTCTCATCACTCACATCAGCAATACCCTATCTTGATGATGAACCATTCGTTCTCCTTCCCGCAGACCTATACATTAGTGCCACAAATATACGACACATTCTTGACAGCACGGAAGATGAATTTGCTATTCTATACGACCCCAACAAATCCCCAACAGGACCAGTAGTCAAACTTGGCAAAGACAATCTAGTTACTAAATTCTCCATGTTCTCAACCATCGAGTCCAATGCAAAGCCTATTCTTCCCATCCTAAATTCCACTCCCCAACTATTTAGTCTCATGAAAGAACCCCCAGGAAATAAGGCTACAACAGTCTTTGAGCTTCTTCAGCTCTGGATCAAAAAAGGCCATTCTATAAAGGCTATTCCAATTGAAACTGAAACCTGGTTTGATGTTGATTTTCCCATCGATTTAATCAACCTGAATAATCATTTACTCACAACAGCCTGGCCACCTACTCCTATCCCTTCAGGTGAATACATAGCATCAAATACACACCTTGACGGCCCTCTCAATAATGAAAGCCTATCCATTGGTGAACAAACACAGGTAAAGGGACCCGTACTCCTAGGCATTGACATAGAAATTGGGAACAAATGCACAATCGGTCCAGGTACAAGCTTGGGAGCTAACACCATCGTTGAAGACAACACAATGCTTTCTCATTGCATTACCCTACCTCATACAAGGGTTCCAAGTAATGCCGAATTACGAAACGCCATTCTCGACCAAGAGGGCAACATTATTCACGGAAGCCCTCAAACCAAAAAAATCTAGAACTAATCCATGGATGTAATAAGCTATGCCCTCTCGGTTCCGGCTCCGATACATCTTTGGTCGCCCAATCCGGTGGGTAGCAAAAGGATTCATCGCTGGAAGAATATCTCCAAATACAATTAGCCTCCTAGCCTTCCTATTCGCTCTACTAGCAAGTCTCCTCCTAACATTCCTCCAAAGCTTCCTACTCTACAGCATACTAGTATTTGTTGCTGGATTTCTTGATGGAGTCGATGGTGAAGTAGCTCGCCGCACAAAGCGTGCATCCCCTGCTGGCGGATACCTCGATTCTTTTTTCGATCGTCTAGCTGACACCATCATTCTCCTCCCCTTCCTGTGGACTCCTCCCCCAACCCCCTGCCTAGGTCCTGCTTGGATATGGGTCTTTGCAGCAATCACTGGATGCCTTCTAGTAAGTTACTCACGCAGCAGAGCCATTGCAGCGGGTGCCACTGATACAGACGTGGGACTGGCTGCCCGATCTGAACGCCTTTTCATCCTATTCATCACCAGTCTCCTTAACATCCTCCATCCTTGGATCCCATACCTTGGACTAATTCTCTTCACATTCCTATGCCATCTAACAGTTCTTTTCCGCATCATACACTACCACAAACAACTCAAATCAGCAACACCAAGCAAAACTTAAACACCCAAATCCCTCTCATCCTAAACCACGATGCACACTAACATCAAAATTTTTCACGCAACAGGTCCAGCTGCTCTAAAAAAAGCTGCAGAAAAAAACCACATCATCATACTTGTAGATGTACTCCGCGCCAGCAGCACAATAATCACTGCCCTCGCACATGGAGCCACATCAATCATTCCAGTCACGACCATCGAAGAAGCTCGTCAGCTAGCCAGCAAACTCCCAAACGCCCTTTTGGCAGGTGAACGCGACGCCAATCCTCCACCAGATTTCCATTATGGAAACTCACCCCAGAGCTTCCTAGCCAACAAAATCCGCAATCACGTAATCATATTAACAACAAGCAACTTTACCAGAACACTGGGCCACCCCCCACCCTCCTCCACAATCCTTGCGGGTGCCTACCTTAACATAGAGCACGTGGCTCAAACAGCCCGAAACATTAGCAAAGAAAAAGCCCGCCCAATCACCATAATCTCTGCAGGAAGCCTGAACGGAACCTCAGTCGAAGATGACCAAGCCTCCAACCACATCGCCATACGAATAAAGAATCCCGATGACCCACCAAGCTACGCTTCCCCCGATGATATCGCCCGTGAATTACTGGTAACAAGACATGGCGCCAAACTCGTACAAGCTGGCTACCAAGAAGACATCTATTTCTGCAGCCAACCAAACCGCTACGCCCTCACACCAATCCTCCGCAAAAACGCCTTCTACCCCTCCAACAAAGAACAACTCCACCACTAATACTACCTTTTAACAATTAGAACGCAAAAGTCTCCCAGGAAATAATGCAAAATTTTGCCTAGTGCTGCAACCATATTATAGAGCCAAGCTCTGCTGAAAAAAGACAGGGCAAATCAAACTCAATAGCCAACCGATACAGAGCCAAGGCACAAACCTTGCCTCCCCCAGACACATCAACAAGAATAGTGTTCTCCCAAATCAACTTAGTAGCCAGATTCAAAACCAGCTTATACATCTGCTCCAAATCATCATTGAATATCTCGGAGGGAACATCATGAATCTCCTTATCCGGCGTCAAACCACTAAGACGACGCCTGGCCGCCTCATCCACAAAATAATGATATTGCTTGGGACGAATCGAGGTCTCTCTACGAAGCCGCTTTGGCACAGATGTGAAGACACTGGGATCTTCGCCAATCCCACCCACATACACAACAGGCGCATCAACCTCCAAGTAACGCCTTACACTCTGAACCCTCTGTGGCACAATACGAGCAGCCTTTTCCTTCCCATCACGGAAACGCTCAATCAAACCATGATTCTCAAGATGCTGCAAATTAAAATAAAGCATCGCATCCGAAACTTCATCAACAGCCTTCGACACTTTCCTAGCAATGGCAGCCCGCAAAAGAAGACCAGTCTGGGGACCCTCAAGCAACCTGCGAAGAATTGTCTTACGTGCGGCAACACCGCCAATGACACGCTTGACAAAGTCCACAGACACCCTACGCAACCACCACGACTAATGAACCTGCAAACAGCCTCTCAAAAAGACTGCAGCACAGCACAATACCATCACAAGACAATAATATAAATTGCTCGTAGACTCCAAACATCAACATAATCATAAAACGATACAATAAAACATCTATATCATCTATAACGTTGATAAAGATGACGCCAAAAAACGCCTAAATCCTTATAAACAAACTTCGTCTTTGCTTGTTGTAGAGAGGAGTCTACCAGTCCGGGGGAGAACACCACGGCTGGAAAGACTCAA
>JABXGU010000817.1 GCA_016550415.1 archaeon
GCCCAGACATAGCACCCACCTCGGATCCCAAGTCCGTCGTCCCCGATTTAATAGTTATGTAATATAACTGTTCTATAATAGGTAATATAGTAGACTCAACTTCAAGGGCAATGAATAAGCTTTCAGGCACTTGTTGGGCAATCATTACCATGACTGAAGCCACTCTCTTTGTGAGGGTGGCTTTTGATTCGCCTGCCTTGGCTGAATATGGATATCTGTTCTGCTGATGTACAAACTATGGTTGTCCAAATGGATCACACAGTATCGTAAAATCCTAACATGCCATGTAAACGCTTTTGGCTGATGGAAATCTGGTCATCCTTATGGATCTTCCCATTCCTCACAACATCTTTTTCAGGGTGGCCAATATTGCGGATTTTTTATTATATAATGAGATTGTATTACTCATCACTCTCCTTCTTTTACCCACTCATTCAGACCATCGTTGCGCATAACAAAACACTTCGTTGTCAGTTCGTTTGGCTTGACATTATAAGCATATTAGGTAAGTAGTCATCAGAGAAAGAGCTTTCAATGAGTGACCTATCCATCTCCCCCGTTCGCACCGAAGCAGAGAACCAAGCATTTTTGCGTTTACCATGGCGAATATATCAATGCGATCAAAATTGGACACCTCCACTTTGGAAAGAGCATATTCATTTCTTTGATCCAGAACATAATCCCGAACTACAGCAAATCGAAATGCAGAAATTCGTTGCATGGAACGATGGTGGGCCAGCAGGCACCATCATTGCCCATATTCATCATGCTTACAATGACTTTCATAAATCTAATGTGGGTTGGTTTGGACAGTTTGAGGTAATCGACAACCTCGAAGTTGCCAATGCTTTACTCGGAGCAGCCGTTGATTGGGTACGCGCTAGAGGGGTTGACGCAATTCTGGGGCCAGCTACCTACAGTGTGAATAGTGAAATTGGGTTACAGATTGATGGCTTTGAGCATCCTCCCATGGTTCTCACTACTTATGCAAAACCATACTACAAAGACTTTATTGAGGCCTTTGGTTTTCAAAAAGAGATAGATATGTACTGTTGGTACTTTGAGGGAAAGGATTGGGGAGGAAGAAATGCCGATAAACTACCAGAGAAGCTTGTCAGAGTAGTCGAAAAAGTTCGTCAGAAATGTAAGTACACAATCCGCCCAGTTGACATGAAACACTTTGGCGAAGAAGCCGATCGCATCAACCATATTTTCCACGAGGCATGGTCCAAGAACTGGGGTTTTATCCCAATGTCAGAAGACCAGGCGGAACAACTTAAAGAAGAGCTCAAGACTATCATTGACCGCGAAATGGTTTTTGTTGTTGAACACGAGGGTGAAATAATCGCTTTTGCTGCTCCGCTTCCCGATATCTATCGACCTTTACGCAAGGCAAATTGCCAGCCGGGTGAGCCCCACTGGCTGCAATTATTGCGCCTGATTTGGCATTGGAAGCTGCGTCGTGATGTAGAAAGTGTGCGAGTCTGGGGGCTTGGTGTGATTGAAGAATACCGCGGAACAGGTGTTGACGCACTGATGTATTACGAGATGATAAAGAAAGGCTTAGAACGAGGATATGTTGATGTGGAAATGTCCTGGATATTGGAAAACAACGATATGATGAATCGAGCTGCCGAAATGCTTGGGGCCAGGGTTTATAAAACTTATCGTGTTTATAAAATGGGCCTCTAATCCGCTGGGCTTCACGGATTCGAGCAACAACGGCAACTCTTCTCTCCACCTTGGCTTGTTATCCAGTTAGTCGATCGTCAACTATTACGATTAA
>JABXGU010000818.1 GCA_016550415.1 archaeon
GCGGGAGGGCAATAATTGTACTCATCGCCTATATCACCCATATCTTCAAAGGTGAGAAGATTGTGATAACTTCGACCACTGGGTTTGTGATGCACAGTGAGAGTACCATCTAAAGGAGAAATTATGATTTTAAGTGTTGAATTCTCTGCAGAAGGTGCTGTAGATTTGGTGTCTACTATTAAGGTAGTCGCCTTAGTAGGTTTGTGAGAGGGTTCTGGTCTTGCGAGATAATATGTTTGATAGCCTAAAGCAGGTATATCGTGTGCAACGAAGGTAAGAAGAAGGGTATTGGTGGAATCTGGCGCAACTGGTCGCCTATGGGGATTTCCAATTATGGATTGTTGTTCGATAAGTGGCATAAGGGCGGAGTCAATTTTATGTCCAAGAGTAATCTGGCAATCTACAGGATTGCCTGTGGCATCAAATAGTGTAAAGGCTTCTGATGATTCAGTGGGATGATCGAGTTTGATGAGAACGCGCATTACATCAGTTTGAGCCCAAGTATGGGGATTAAAAACTCGAACAGCTGAGTATATAGGCTTAGTTATGGAAGAGGAAGGTTGACTGTTGGCGTGTTCATTGATATAGGAAATTGATTGGTGTAGAACAAGATTGCCTAATTGTTTACACCATTCAAAACGTAGTTCCATGTCTTCATGAGTGGCATCTACGCTACAGCCACAAATTGAATCATGAGGATGATTCTGGAGAAGGAATTTCCAGGCTCGGTGAAGCCAATTCTTTGGGTATGGGGCACCAAGCCACCAAGCGATAGTAGCAAATGGTTCAGCCCAACGCTCCAATAACCGTTGGCATTCAGCGTTAGCCTGCTTTAAGTAAAGGCGGGATGAAAACACGCCAGGCAATACTGAGATATGTTTGCTGCTATGTTGTTCTCCATGGATAAGTGGCAGATTTTGGATTTTTACTTCACGATGAATAATATCCAAATAATCCATCAATGTCCCATGACGAAGTGTTACTCCTTGTAGCCCTTTTACCGTTGAGCCAAAAAATTGAGTTAACAGCTTGTCAAAAGTAGCCAGCGCTGCTTCTAAATCGACAGAATACAATCTCAAGGTGTTGGCAAGGAATTGCTTAAAGAGTTGGCTAAGAGTCTTCCCAGCTAGAATATCTGAAGTTTGAAATCGACTGTTCAACTCATCTATTAACCGTGGAAGATGAGGTTGGGGTGGGAGATGATCGCTTCCATTCAGTAGGAGTATCGCTGAAGTTGTAGCTCGTGAAGCAAGAACTGTAATAGGCATCAATAATTGTGTCAGAGCATCATCTATACTTTCTGATAGCCTTGCAGCGGGACCATAACCAGTTCCGAGATGAATGCCTAGGACCTCCGAACCATCCGGGGCTTGCCAACGAAATTCGGTTGGCAGGAATTTATTTTGATCATCAAATCCCCGCCAAAAAACACTTGAATTGATACTGAAGCCACGGAGTAATTGAGGAAGCTGTGCGACATGACCAAAGGTATCAGGTGTGTATCCTATGGACATTAGGTCACCGAATTTCTGTGCTGTTTGTCGTCCAATCAGAAGATTGCGGATAAGGGATTCTCCACTGACTAGAAACTCATCAGCAAGCACATACCATGGACCAATATGGAGGCGTTTTTCCTTAATTAGACGTTCAAGGCGTGGTCTTTGCTCTGGACGAATCTCTAAATAATCGTCAAGGATTATGGTTTGACCATCCAATGTAAAATGGGCATACTTGGGATTTTTTTCCATCAAATCGAGGAGTTGATCGATGACTTCGACTAGTCGCCAGCGAAATTCTTCGAATGGTAAATACCATTCTCTGTCCCAATGTGTATGGCTGACGAGTATTATTTCTCGGAACGGCTTTTCACCAATCAAGAGAATCAA
>JABXGU010000819.1 GCA_016550415.1 archaeon
ACAACTATGCAACGAATTTGGTTTGCATCAGAACCTGGATGAACGAGTAGATGGCTTGGAGTTAAAGCACCATCTTGGTATTCGTAGATTTCAATACAGCTTTCACTAGTTCCGACAATGGTTTCATATTCGGAATCACCATCGACGTCAGCAATTACGATATCTCGTATCACTCCCCAAGGATGTTGTTGGGCTGTGTGGATTTGATGGTGGTACCAGGTGTTATCGAGGTTCTCCCAGGCGTGGAGATTGAAATGCAAAAGGGTGTCAGTAGTTAATATTTCAATATCAGAAGTTGGTGTAACATCGAAAATATACAGCTGATCAATATGCAGGGCTGATCCAATTTTATTTCTAGGGGTTTGGTCATTGTCAATTACGCGGATACGAAGAAACTCTGTTAGGTCATCCGGAATATGGATAGAGTAAAACTGGTCGTCATCTGTATTTTCTATTTCAAGAAGCGTTACCCATGTACTAGCCCTTTCCATTTGGAGATAGAATCCTGTGTCGCTATCGTCCTCCATAAGTACTGCATGCCCGAAAAAGCCTAACATCGTCTCTGTTCGTGGATTCATTCCTTGAAATTCGTAAATCCATCCAAGTGTCATCAGGTCATCGACTGGTTTCTTTGTCCCTCGCCTATCCTTTTGCTCGCTTAAGATTTGATAGATACCATCGGCAACAAACGTATTCGCATAACTGCCTGTTGCGACACCAAACCCAATCTCAGCATCTTGATATTCTGCATCCACCGTTTCTATACCCGGGGGTGAAGGTGGTGATTGAATTTGTACAGTTCTCGCCTCTGAGGCATCCGATTTTGCGGTTGGTCCGTCACTGTATATTCTTACCTCATATATGCCAGGTTCGCCAGCTAAAATCCAGGTAACCTCATATGATTGCCAATCCAATAAGATCTGGGTTTGTGGCTGCTCTCCACTGACAATATAAATTGAGGTTCCATCCACGTTTTGAAATTCAGTACTTCCTTCGCCTACTGCGTATTGTACAACGGCCTCTACTGTTCCTGCGTCATCTTTCTGACAACTTACACTACCTGATACCGTAAATTCTCCATTATGAGCCACCACCAGTCCATCTAGTGGGCTGGTTATCGTCGCAGTAAGAGTTGCCCGAGGAGGTCTTTTTGCATCCACCAATTGGAGTGTGGTAATTGATATTAGAAGCACAACTAAGAGTACTCCCAAAACGATATTTCGTCTCAAAGTGAAACCCTCCCATTCGTAAACTACTTTGATTTTAGATATTCATACCTAAAATAATTGTTGGGTGTGTGGTGAATTGATGCGTGGCAAGACACACTGCAGTACTCACCAGATGAGTGTCTTATTTCGGTGCTTATCATAGCAGTTATCACAGACATGTAGATGGATATTTGCGGCCTTATTTTCAAGGGTTTGTCCCGAAATTTCATTTTCTTGAACAGGTAAGGGCGTGCCACAGACATTACAATGATAGATTGCTTCGAGTTGGAACTGGATAACTCGTGAGGGGCAAGTGTAGACTCTGAGGTTTCGTTGGGGGCTTCCCAGTTCCCGCATATCGCCTCGGACTCGGAGGGATTGCAAGAGTGGATACATACCGACAAAGCTTTCTGGGCACAGTCCCTCTGGTGTTTTCCACGAAAATCCAAACGTTTCTCCCAAATGATGGTTAGCCCGGCAGTTGCCCTCTTTAACTATAGTAATCTTGAACTGTACTGGTTCTTGCCAAAGGTCCCCAATTTTTAGCACATCATTTTGTGGCGTCATCACAGATACCTCTTTGAACAGCTCTTTTGTCAAATAGACTACGGTTTTATGCGTATAAAAGGGAATACAAAGCTCATTGCTTATTGCTTCTCGGCAATTAGTTTCAGTAGGTACACAATATTGGCCTCGTTAATTTCCTGTAGCGCTCGGATTTGGATGTGTCGCATAGTTTTTCCAGTGCCCTCGAAGAGTGCTAGTTCATCCTCGGATAGGCCTTTAATTGAAACTCCAAGGTTTACGTGGTCTTTGAGTGCGACGATGTAGAAGATGCCGTTGTAGAAGTTTGGGACACCCCATTTCATCTCCTCGTTGGCATCAGGAAACGTAGCTAAAATAATCTCTCGTAGTCTCTGGAGAATCTCTTTCTGTGGGGATTGTTGTTTCTCAATATAGGAATCAACTGTCGTCATCCTGTTAATCGCCTCGGCTGCGAACTTGATAAGTCTATCACGCCTGTTGTTTTCAATATTGGGCTTGGAGTGCTATGCGATCTAGCGTTCGGAACGCATAAACAATCAAGATGATGCCAACAATTATGCCCAACATGTAAAACCCGTAGGGGGGAACTGGGTCAATGCAGATATAGGATACAAAGTAGACGGTGTAGTGGAGTGTATAGGCTGTGTCGTTAGTGATGCGTTGGATGGTGAGGGCGAGGGTGAGGAATTCATCAAAATAGGGGAAAAATCGCGCTTCGAGGGCGATACTGCTATTATTAAGATTGATTTGCGTTGGATGTGTGGCATTAAGATAGACGTTTGCGTTTGAGTCGGAAATAAGGATGGTTACCGGTGTTTGGTTTTCTGTTTGGAAATAGCTAATTACGATGTAGTTAATGCTTCCAAGCTCTTCTGACCGTTCAGGTGTACTAGCTGTCAGCATACCAGAAATAGTGCCAGTTCTCTCACTTTCAAAGTGCGGTCCACATCCCCACTCAACTGTATATGGGAAGATGATAACATAAGCTGCACCGAGGAAAAGAATTACTGCGGCTAGGAGTATTGCTAGACCTGCCAACCGCGCTTGTCGCCTAGGCGATTTGATAAATAGTTTACTACCCATGAAATCCCATCTCAAATTCAGTAAGGTATTAGCAAGGGCAAAAATATTCTGAAATCGGTAAAGCTGAATAGGGTGGGTTCTATTTCTGGTTGAAATGAAAGGCTATGCTTCGCGTAGCTGGAATACAAACCGCTCTGCAATTTATAATCTTCATGATGGATGCAGAATAG
>JABXGU010000090.1 GCA_016550415.1 archaeon
CCCCACAGCTTATCGCAGCTTGTCACGGCCTTCTTCGGCGCCCAAGCCTAGTCATCCACCAAGTGGCGTTGTTGTGTTGGTACTACTTAGAACCCACACTGATTCTGACTGGCGTTATCCAGGGTATACGACCTATGCATAGCCATCATCGTGAGAACCGAGGAGAGGACGGGTCCTCCTAGGCTCGACGCCCATATGCATAGCATATGAGCTGAATTGGTAGGAAAAGGAGGGACGCACATTGAGCTACTTAAGGCTTTCGCACTCTTTGGTAGCTCTTCACGGCTCCAGCCTGCGGATTTATCAACCACAATAAATTAAGCTTTCGGTTTTTTATCGCACAAAGAGCCGTTCGCGTTGTACCTGAGAGGAACCTACATTGTTATCGGTAGATGGACAATCCTTTTTTGAATACCCTTCGCAAACTAGCACTCAGTTTGAATACTGGTTGGTGTCCACATGACAGGTAGCTGTGAATCCTCGCAAACTTTGTGGAAGGCTTCGACCACTCTTTCCCCCCGCGTGAAACGACTCCGTGATGAATATTTTTCCTTCGAGCAACGTGCCTCCTATTTTTCAAATGAGGTGCGACCGTATACCACTGGGCGTCCGTGGGATCAAGTGTATGGATTCAATAATTGGGGAATTACTCCCGAAGCGGTGCCCTTCATGTTAGGTTTTCGGGACAGTCTTAGAGCCCTTGCAGAACCCGTAGAATTTGATGAGAAAAACTTTCAGAGGACGATTGGAGAACGCCGCGCGTTGTTCTTCAATGAGGTTCTACGCAAGCATCTTCCTGTTGTAATTTTAGATGGTGAGTTAATCGTTGGTGGACATTTTAACACCGCACTCAGCAAAGTGTTGACACGGAAAGAGCAACAAGGATGGGATAAGCAACAAGAAAAGTTCTACAAGGAATTGAAGCTTAGGTGTGAGACCGGTGAGTACAATTACGGAGCCATTCCAGGCCACTTAGTTCCTAACTACGAAAAAGTCCTCAAGATAGGTTTCAAAGGAATCCAAGAGGAATGCCAAGCGTTGCTTAGCTCCACGGAAGATCTGGCCCACCAAGCATGGTTAACTGCCCTTATTCTTTCGTGCGAAGCGCCTCGAATTCTCGCAGAACGTTATGCACGTGAAGCACAGCGATTAGCAAGCACCGAAGAGAACCCGAAGCGTAAGAAAGAATTGACGACCATTGCACAAATATCCAGTAAGGTCCCATGGAACCCCGCAGAAACCTTTTGGGAAGCACTTCAGTCATTGTGGATGACCCACATGCTGGTTATGGCTGCGGAGAGTTACCCTGGTGCGGGAACGAGTCCAGGCCGAATTGATCAGTATCTTTATCCATACTATGAAAAGGATCTTCGCAAAGGAGTTCTTACGCGTGAGTTTGCGAAAGAGCTCATGGAATGTTACTGGATTAAGCACAATTATGCGTATGATTTCCAAGGACGTGTGGGTGGTACTCAGGGCATCAATTCAAGTTTTGGACAACTCATTACCATTGGAGGAATCGACCAAAACCATGAAGACGCCAGCAATGACTTGACATGGTTGATTCTCGATGTTATTGAAGACCTGAATATGCTCGAACCCAAGCCGAATATTCGGCTCCATGGCAACTCATCAGATGCCTTATTGCAAAGAGTCGCAGAACTCGTATCCCAGTCCCAAGGAAGTCCATTCCTGATGAATTTCGATGAAAAATCAATGGCAGGATTAGTTTGGCAGGGTGTGCCCAAAGACGAGGTATGGGATTATGCTCCTGTTGGTTGCTTAGAAAACACCATGATTGGTAACGATGTTTCAGGAACTGTGGATGTTAATGTCAACGTGGCGAAAGCGATAGAATTAGTCTTGACTAATGGCAAGGATATGCGATTGGGAACCCAACTCGGTCCAAAGACAGGTAATCCGTCTCAATTCAAATCTTTTGATCAATTTAAAGCAGCTTTTAAAAAACAACTTCAAGCGTTGATCGAGCGAGCGATTCACGCTAATAATTTAGCGGATGCGATTCGCGTCCAATATGATCCCACCCCATATCTTTCACTGCTTGTCGATGGTTGTGCTGAATCCAGAAAAGACTGTCGTGCTGGAGGCACAAAATACAATTACATTACCGTTGAAGCACTTGGCCTAGCCACTGCAGCGGATTCATTGGCTGCTGTGAAAAAACTAGTCTACGAAGAAAGCCGATTTTCAATGGACCGATTGATTCAAGGGCTTGAAACAGATTTTGAATCCGATGAAGAACTAAGACAGCTGCTAATCAATCATGCTCCCAAATACGGTAATGACGATGAAGAAGCTGATCAGCTCGCCCGGGAAATATCACGGTTTTGGGGTGAATATGTCATCCAACATACAGCGCCCGCAAGCGGTCGAAGGTACCGGGGAGGATACCTTAGCTGGAATTATTTCATTAGTTTCGCTCCTAAACTAGCCTCAACGCCGGATGGACGTCGCAGAGGAGAATACATTTCCAATGGCGTTTGCCCGGTTCCGGGTCGGGATTTTCAAGGTCCAACAGCCAATGCAATAAGCGTGGGTAAACTTGGATTGGAAGTTCAACCCAACGGCGCCTCCCATACTATGACATTTAGTCCAGCTTCCCTTCGGGATGAAGAACACCAGAACAAACTCGTTGCATTCCTACGAACCTACGGAAAAGTGGGCGGCACTGCCCTCCAAACCAACGTTTTAACTCCCGAAACTCTACATGCCGCCCAAGAATCGCCCGAAGAATATCGGAATCTGCTGGTTCGTGTCACAGGCTATGCGGCATATTTCACATCCCTTGGGAAAGAGCAACAGGATGAAATCATCAACCGAGTAAGTCATACACTCTAAAAGCAAATGGAGATCTCCGCGTGTCAGAAGGGGACACTACACAAACTGGACGAGTCTTGAATATTCAACGTTTCTCCACAGAAGACGGACCAGGCATCCGTACAACCGTCTTTCTAATGGGATGCGCACTAAAATGTCAGTGGTGTCAAAACCCCGAAACGTGGACCGTAACCCCCCAACTCGTGTGGTACCAAGATCGATGTATTGGTATACAACACTGCCTTTCTGCGTGTCCAAATAACGCCTTATCCTTGACCGCTGATGGTATGAAGATTACTCGAAATTTGTGTGATGGTTGTGGTGCATGCATCCCAGTCTGTCCCACTAAAGCCCTTGAACTTCTTGGATCAGAAAGAACTGTTGAGGATGTGGTGGCGGAAGTGTTACGGGATAAGCCATTCTACGAAGAGTCCAGTGGTGGCGTTACCCTAAGTGGTGGTGATCCCCTCTTTCAGCATCAATTTGCTCACAAGCTTTTACTGCGATTTTCAAAGGAAGGACTACATAGAGCCTTGGATACTGCAGGATATGCTTCGCAGGAGATTTTCCAAAAAATAACTAAAGAAAGCGACTTAGTTCTACTTGACCTGAAGCAGATGAACCCAGACCTACACAAGAAGTATACTGGTGTACCGCTAGAACCCATCCTGGCGAATGCCAAATGGCTTGGAGAACAGGAGAAGCCAGTGTGGATTCGAACCCCAATAATCCCTGGACTCACAGACTCACAGAAAAATATCGCCGCCATAGCGGCATTCATTCGCCTCCATCTCCCCAATGTTGAACGCTGGGATCTTTTAGGATTTAACAAATTATGTAAAGCCAAATGGCACCGATTAGATCGAGCCTTTCCGTGTGAAGACACCCAATTAGTAAGCGAAAAACAAATTACTGCCCTAGTTGAAACAGCCAAAAACTCACAAATA
>JABXGU010000820.1 GCA_016550415.1 archaeon
CTATGGAGGAACAACAAATAGTAATTTCTCGCCTTCTAACAGAGGAAATAAGTGATGGACCTATAACCGGGGTTCTTGCTAGACAGGGAAAAGGTCATGCTATTATCTTTGGCAGTGATTTCCCTGCGAGTGCGGCTTCTGATCTTAAACGAATGATGATAACTGCTTTCAATGAATACGCTATAGTTTATGCGATAGTCTATCAATATTGGACTTTTGGAGATACCAAATTTTCACCCCTTCTTTATCCAATGACAGATACTGATCCTTATCTGCAACAGCTAAGGGAATGTGCTCAAGTAATTAATGAGTATGGTTTCTGGACAAGCCATAGCAATCTAAAATCCTATTACAAAGAAAATCTTTGGAGTTCTTCTATCCAAATCATGGGTCCTCTTTCATTATTTAGTTCTGTTTTTGACACTACCATTCACATAGAGTACGGCGATAATGTTCAACACATCAATTCATCAACATTAAATATTCCAAGCACGATTTCTTCACAAATTAGAAGTGTTGAACTGCCTCCAAGAGTCAGCTTATTTTGGCCATCAGGCTGGGAGCCTCCTCAAGTCGATTATTACCATGTTGCACCGAACGAAGCTGCTGTTGTTGATATGGGTGCAGATAATTGGACTCCACGTAGCATTGAACGTGTCGTTGGTGCTCTTCAGCAAGCCCAACAATTCGGATACAATGGCTCAGGGATTAGCGTAGGAATCATCGATACTGGTTTTTCAAATGAATCTGATGATAAGTTGTATAACACGACATACGGATATCACCCATTCTATGAAGAGTACTATAACGATTTATTTGAGAGTGGGAGGTATCATCCACATCAAACATTCTATTTCCGAGAATCTCCACCTAAAAATTTTACATTCTGGCCTTTCGATGACGATATGGGTCATGGAACCGGAATTACCTCGAATCTACTTGCTGTAGCTCCCGGTATTGATTTACATTTCTGGAGTCAGGGATTGTATGATGAAGCTATTATTACTGCATTGGATCAGGCCTTGAACATAGGTTTAGATGTTCTGAGTTGTAGCTGGGGATTTCCGAATCTTGATGATGGCAGTTACACTGAAATCCCAGAGGGTGTTGCAAGTGAAATACAAGTTCGGATACGTGAACTTGCACGAGCAGGCACGATAGTCGTATTTTCAGCCGGCAATGGTGACTACTCTTGGCCAGGATCTGAGCCGTGTGTAGTGAGCGCTGGTGGTGTCTATGTTGATGCGAGTGGGAACCTTCAGGCATCCAACTATTCCAGCAGTTTTAACAGTACCTTGTATCCTGGGCGACATGTGCCAGATATATCTGGCATAGTTGGGTTGAAACCTAATGGCATTCTCATTGAAATGCCAACGCAACCATCTTCGGGTGAGGATAAATCCTTTGCAGCGGGACCTCACAACGACACTACAGAACGCAATGATGGCTGGTTCGTGGCAAGTGGTACATCTAGCGCAGCACCTCAGATAGCTGGTCTTGCTGCTATTATGAAGCAGATAAATTCGACAATAAATGTAGGGCAATTCAAGTATCTTGTTGGGACAACTACCACTGATGTAATTACTGGACAGAGCGCGATGAATGAGATAGCAACCGTTGGCAAGGACCTTGCTACGGGTTTTGGTCTAATAAATGTCTGTCGAGCAGTATGGACCTACCTCTCTGCCCAACCCTACGAGCCTACAACACTTCCTCCTGGACACCACTATAACTTCTACAGTTTCACCTATCAAGGTATGCCTGCATACCACATTGATACAATAGGAGGTCCCTCTCAATCCGAGTGGTACTGGTTCTTCGGATTTTCTGCGAACCAAACAAGCACCTTTGTGACAGATTGGACTGGCAGCCTTCACGTTACTGGCAATTTCAGATTATACGATACCTTCACTCCATATTTGCAGCCGGGACGGCGGCACCTTAAACTCTTTGTACTTTCTTGTGATGCCAACCAGATTATTAAGGTGCATGAAATCTTGGGCTATGCCAGTGGCACTTCTTGGCACTGGGTGGACACCATCATTGATGGCTTACCTGCAGGGGCGGTTGTCCGGTTGGGTGTTGGTCGTATTGATAGTTGGAGTACAGATTGGAAGCTTACAGCTGAATGGTCGAATGTTACAATAGACGATGATTACTTCACCGCATCTAGGAGCATACCGTTATATCAG
>JABXGU010000008.1 GCA_016550415.1 archaeon
CCGCACAGAGTGAAGCATCCCCCAATCTCGTGAAAGGTAAATACACCTATGATCATGGAGATCATGCTGGACTAACTCCGTTACTGAAAATGTATTCACTTGGTCATGATGTTGAAATGCCAGAAATTTGGGCTGAAGGAATACGATATTCCGCAGCAGCACCAATCATGAGTGCAGTACGAAAACTCGATTTACTCGATGCGGTAGCATACCCCATTGATGAAGTTCATGTCTACTCCCAAGCTCGCCGGTTTATCCAAACTGAAGGGTTCATACCAGCACCTGAATCCTCCTATGGCGTCTGTGCTGCTATCGATAAAGCTCTTGAGTACAAAGAAAAAGGCGAAGATGCTGTAATCGCCTTTAATGTGTCAGGACATGGTTTCTTGGATATGCAAGCATTCGCAAAACCACTTAAGCTCGAATAAACTCAGAGGGTATTTACTTCATTCAAAATTCCATTCAGGAACTGGATTTTGTTTTTTCCAGTTCTTGGATGAATTCTTTGATACGAAGTCCATAATTTTCGATTTGTTCACCCATATATCGTGCACGTTGAGGAAGATCGATGAGTTGTTCTCCCATTTCCGCCAAGTTAAGCGTATTCAACCCCTGAATACGATCAAGAAGAGGATGACTTCGCTTGCGAAGCGTTTGCTCCATATCATCCATCCGTGCCTGGATATCAAACATGATTGCAGAAGCTTCTTTAGCCGATGTTTTTTGACCGTGAAACTCACCATAAGGAAATAGGAGCCGCCATGCTACGTTCCGACTTTTTGGTCGAGTGATCTCATCTAATTTCTCAAGTACCTTATTCAGTAAATCGATAATGTGGCGTAGTTGCTTCAGGATTAACTCATCGCCCAATGTGGATACACAACCAATGCTAACGTTTTCTATGGTTAGGATTTAGCCTTTTCCTTTAATTTAGCAGCAATATCAAAATCCAAGTGAAGTGGAGCTCGTGGGAACCAACAAGCTACCCAATGACCTGGTTCAAGTTCTTCCAAGATGGGTTCATCTTGGCGACATTTCTCTTGGGCAAATTCACATCGCGGGGCAAACAAGCACCCAGGAGGAGTATTGATAGGGCTTCCAGGTTCTCCAGGGAGCACTTTCCGTTTTCGCTGACTCGTGGGGTCAGGTGAAGGCACTGCGGAAATGAGGGCTTGGCTGTAAGGATGAACTGATCCGTGAATGACCTGATTAATGGCGCCTTTTTCCATGATTTTTCCCAGATACATGATTGCAATTTTGTCTCCGATATAGCTGGCGACAGAGAGGTCATGAGTGACATAGATATAGGCGATATGGAATTCGCGTCGGATTTTTTCAAGGAGATTCAGAATTTCGGATCGGATAGAGACATCGAGCATAGAGACTGGTTCATCAGCGACAATGAATTCGGGATTCACGACGATTGCACGTGCAATGGCAACTCGTTGGCGTTGTCCACCGCTGAGTTCGTGAGGATAGCGGAAGGTGAACTCCTCAGCGGGGACAAGCTGAACAGCTTCAAGTGCTCGTACTACACGGTCTTCTTCATCCTCACCACTTTCTGCGATTTTATTCAATCGAAGTGGTTCTGCGATGGTATCATAAAGACTCAACCTTGGATTCAGTGAGGAATAGGGATCCTGGAAAATCGTTTGCATCTTCGCTCTGAGTTTTCGGAGTCGCCGTCGACTGATTTTATTGAGGTTCTCTCCTTCAAACACAACTGTACCATCAGTGGGTTCAATTAATCCGACTAATAATTTACCAGTAGTTGTTTTCCCGCAGCCGGATTCGCCTGCAAGACAGTAAAGTTCCTCGGGATAAACATCTATATCAACCCCGTCAACGGCTTTGAGATATGTTTCTCTACGAATAAGTTGTGAGAAGAAGCTTGAACTGACTTGGAACCATTTTCGAAGTCCACGGCAAGAGATAACTGGTTCTTTCGCTTTCGCCATTATTTAACCTCCTGTTTACCAGGGGACCATTTGTCATCTTTGATTTTTCCGCTCGCGAGGTGACACGCGGCTTTGTGATTCGGACTTACTTGTTGTAATGAGGGATCCTCTTTTTTACACAAGTCTTGGGCATACATACACCGAGGATGGAAGCGACACCCGGGAGGGGGGTCTAAGAGATTCGGAGGAGACCCAGGAATTGATGCGAGGCTTTGGTCACTAGATTTTTCAATTGAGGGAATAGAGGCAATCAATCCCTGAGCATAGGGATGCCAAGGCTTTTGGAAGATTTCCAAAACGGAACCTGTTTCAACAATTTTTCCTGCATACATGATAATGACGTTATTGCAGGTTTCTGCGACCACAGAAAGGTCGTGGGTAATCAACATGAGAGTTATACCTAATTCTTTGACCAGTTTCTTGAGTAATTGCATAATTTGTGCCTGAACAGTTACATCAAGGGCGGTTGTGGGTTCATCTGCAATGAGAAACTTTGGATCGCAAGCTAGAGCCATGACAATCATAGCACGTTGTTTCATCCCGCCACTGAATTCGAAGGGATAATGATCAACACGGTCAGGGTCCATACCTACTAGTCTGAAGAGATCTTTTGTTTTTTCGTGCGCTGCGTCTTTGCTGAGTTCTGGATCATGCCTTAGCATAGCTTCAGTTACTTGCTCACTAACCCGAAGAATAGGATTAAGCGCGTTCATCGCACCCTGGAAGACCATGGCGATTTGGGTCCACCGAAAGTTACGCATCTCCTCAGCGTCCAAGGTGGCAATATCTACATCATCGAGATAGATGTGTCCGCCTATAATCTCTCCTGGGTCTGGTAACATGCGAAGGATAGCGAAGGCAACAGTGCTTTTTCCACAGCCTGACTCACCTACAAGCCCAACGGAATCCCCTGCTTGAATATTGAATGTGACATCTTCAACTGCTCTGCAATCTCCACGTCGCATGCAATAGTATACTACGAGATTTTCAACTCTTAATGACATCGTTACCTCACCTATAATTTCCTGAGCCGCGGATTGAGAGCTTTGTCTACTGCATACCCTATAAAGATAAAGCCCATCGAAAGCAAGGCGATACACATGCCCGGTGGAATAAAGAACCACCATGCTGGAGGAATCTGTGTAAGCGCTGCTTGATTATACCCGGCTTGTAACATACGACCCCAAGAGACGAGGTTTTGTGGAGTTAATCCGAGGAAGCTTAAGCCTGCTTCAGAGAGGATGGCCCCAGAAACGCCTGTCGCTAGTTGTACAAACACAATTGTAAGTACATTGGGAAAGACATGACGAAAGACCAGATAGACATCGCCAGCACCCGCAGCCTTAGCTGCTTCCACATACGCTTTCTCTTTTTCGACAAGAACCTGTGACCGAATAACTCGAGCAGGCCCAGGCCATGCAAATAAAGCAATCACAAAAACCGTAATTCCAAGACTTGGATTCAAAATCGCGGATAATATCATCATGATGGGAAGTGTGGGCATGATGATAAAGAAGTCTGTAACACGCATCGTAGCTTCATCAACTGCACCACCAAAATAGCCCGCAGCGAGCCCTAAGATCAGACCGACAGCAACACCAATGAACGTAGCGACGATGCCAATGAACAATGAGACTTGGGCACCCCAAAATAGTTGAGCCATAACATCTTGTCCCACATCCGTTGTACCCAAGGGACCCCAAAAGTGGCTATAACCCCACACTTGAATGTCGTCAGAGAACACTGACACCGTACCAACCTGATCTCGATTTGCCTCAGATGTACGGAACCGCATATAGATTCGAACTGTGACTTCTTCACCAGGTTGGAAAGCCCGATTCATAACTTGACTGGTTAGAATTCGAGTATAAGTCGCCCACGTGCGTGGATAAATGGGAGAAATTTGAAAGGTGTATTGGCTTGGAGCAACGATTGCATCATCTAAATTTGGATTTCGTATTTGAAAATAGATGAGTACGGAATTATCCGAAATATTGCCCGTTGTCTCAACTCGTGTTGTGAAATAGAGATAAGCAAGCGCGGAAGGGATATAGTTCCAAGTGAAGGTTGATTCCGCGTAAATGTTTTCACCATAGAAAGTTTCGTTATTATCGTCATCGGTTAGCTGAAGTACTAGCGAGCGATTAGTACCGGTTAAAGACCCTGTAAAGTCATTTGAATAATACCACGAGGCCTTTGGTGATGTATCATTAACCGTCCACGTAGTATCTAGATCAAAGAATGGATCGGTAACAAAATTTTGTCCCGGAGGAGTTGCTATTCCGTTGCCCAAGTCCCCTGGAGACGTCCATGACATCCACTGTGGAGCTGCATAATCGGGGCCAACCCGTACTAACACCCCAGGATATAATGGGAACAACGCAGGAGCCAACATATCCATTACAAAGAACCAAAGAACAATAAGAATACCAAAAAGTCCTTGTTTAACTTCGCGATATCGATTCCAAACGCCTTTTGCGCGTTCAAACATCGATAACCGGTGTTTTATCCGTGTACCACTCATAATATGGTCACCCAGGAGGACCTGGATTATAAGCATCCAAGTTTTTAGAGTATAAACAGAGTCCGAACCTGCTTAAAAGTTATATTAAGTTGACGGTAGATGCAGGAAACTAAAAAATGCCTTTTTCGATGAATTAAAACGTTTATAGGATATCCAAAAAGTAAATCGAATGCAGGACTTTCTATGATTAGAAAAACACGAAGTATTGTCTTATTAACAATAATTTTAGTATTCAGTTTCCTATTGAGCATATCCGTATACTATCAGGGAGATACATATCGAGCATTCAGCTTTAATATGGATATCACAGAAATTCGTCTAGTGAAAAATGAAACGAGCGGAGTTTATCATAGAATAGAAGTTCGAGTCCATATGGATAATCCCTCCCAAACAACACCACTTCATTTTGCATGGACTGACACGCGAATTTTATTAAATGGTCAGTCGCTCTATTATGGCTTCGGCATAAAAGGTCACCAATTTTATCTCCTACCGGGGGAATCACATGATTTTGGTTGGCACTATTCAACACCTGAACAAGATTGGGATCAGCTTCAAGAGGCAGAAACCACAGAAACATGGAATTGGTACCTTTACCAGGAACCGTATGTCGAAGCGGGTTTCCTTGGACGAACTGAAGTAATTCGAATCAACCTCTATGAAGGGGTCACAATCATCACAATATAAATGGTAGCAGGAATTATCCACCCAAAAAGGTAACTCGTTCCATACTAGGTTGAGGCAGATACTTATCTGTCAACCAGAGGTAAAAAAGAGCAATAACTGAGAAGCCAACCAGTAACACTCCAATCCAAGCAATTAAAATTCCCACGATGCTAACAAAGGATAACAGAATACCAATAACCAGTATCACGATGCCAATTACAATGAACCATTTTAAAGTAGGCTTCGTTTGCATGAGTGCACGAAAACCCATTTGACCAGACAACGCCTCTTCCACACCCTTTGAACGGATCGAACTGTTCTATTTCGTTGAACATTCTTTAGGAAGTACCTCTTCAGTTAATTTTATTAGTGTTCGCATTTCAGGAACTCGTTGAAAGAATTAGAAGTGATGGAAATGGGACTGCGAAACTACCTGATAAAGCGTGTTATAATAGCGATTGTGCTTTTTATCGCTGTTATCATATTCAACTTCTTTCTATTCCGGATTCCTGTATTCGTTTTCGGAATTGATCCCGCAAGGCTTTACATCCAACCAGGTATGGATCCTCATGCTGTAGAGCAGATAAGACGCCTTTACCAACTTCCTCCAGCAAATGCGACCTGGTATGACTGGTGGCTCCATTTTGTTGCCTACATGCAGAATATGTTCACCCTTCAATTTGGTATGAGCTTCTCTACCGGTAATCCTGTAGTTGAAGATATCATGGAACGTCTGCCCAACACTTTGCTTCTAATGGGAACATCGACCATTTTTGCAGTTATTCTAGGTGTTGTCACAGGTATTATTGCCGCAAGCCGTCATGGGGGAGCATTAGACACCGGTCTAATCACTTTTAGTTTGACTATGTATAGTCTCCCAGTCTTTTGGTTAGGCATGATACTAATCCTAGCCTTTTCGGTACTTCCACAAATCTATCTTGGATTCCCCATCTTTCCACAAGGGCATACTACAAGTGCACCAGGATCAATATCACCGGATCCCCTATCGTATGCTCTCGATGTAGCATGGCACTTAGTTCTCCCCGCAACGACATTAACATTAGCATTCTTTGGGGGATATATGCTGCTTATGAGAAACACCCTCGTTGATGTATTGACAGAAGATTACATCTTGACAGCACGTGCAAAAGGTCTAGAAGAACGAACTGTCCTGTATAAGCATGGCGTACGAAATGCATTTCTCCCGTTAATCTCATTGATAGCCATCAACTTTGCTTTCATCATAAGCGGTGCGATTCTCACCGAAACAGTATTCATATGGCTCGGGATGGGAAGACTACTCTACGGAGCATTAACAGCCAATGATTGGCCAACAGCCCAAGGCATCTTCTTCATGATTGCCGCGACAGTAATTATTGCAAATATAATCGCTGATATTCTCTATGGAGTTCTTGATCCACGAATCAAATATGGATAAATTCTTCACTAAGCCATCAGGAGAAGGAATTCGTGTCATATACTCG
>JABXGU010000821.1 GCA_016550415.1 archaeon
GAGGGAATTTTGTAGCCTGTGTTTCAGGGGCCACAGAACTTTCACAGGTAGCAGGATTGACGGGGCGGATTATCTTAGTTAGAGGGAAACCCGAAGCTATAGGAGAGGTCGAGTTTGGTTGGGCACCTTATATGGGACGCGTAATCCTCAAAGCCCACACCTTGAACGAGTCGATTCACGCGGCAATTTCACTACGCCATTCGAATGAAATCACCGAGGCTGCAAGACGAGCCGGTTTACAAGTTATAGGATTTCGGCTTGGAGAACGCACCCCGATTCCAGATTGTATGACGCTGGCAGGATTAGCGAAATTTGGTTTCGTTCCTGAAGTGTTGTTTGATTGGGGAGCTCACGGCGTTGAACCACTTGTGGTGATATTTGGACCTTCTCCGAGCATAGTTACTGAAAGAGTGCGATTGGTTTTGGACAAATTGCTAGTTGATGAGTGAAAAAAGCTTGACGAATACGAGAACGAAGAACATCCAACACAAACGGGCTGTAAGTCAAGCGTTTGGGTCAATAGCACAAGGATATGATTTCTGGTATAAGTCAGCAAGGGGGAACTATGTCTGGTTAGTTGAAACACAAGCAATTCAAAGTCTATTCCCTGCTACTGTTCCCAAAGTTGTGCTTGAGATAGGTGTTGGTACGGGCAAGGCCATCTCCTTGTTAGAGAATGATCATTCCCAACTCATTGGAATTGACTTTGCCTGGCAAATGCTCGCCGTCGCTCGTCAGAAATTTACGAACTCAGACAATGTGCATCTCGTGCTCGCGGATGGAGCAAGCTTACCATTTCGTACCGAATGCAGTGACCTCGCTTTCAGTATGACTGTGCTGGAATTTGTGCCTGATCGTGATGAGTTCTTCAAAGAAATCTATCGATGCCTCCATCCTTCTGGAAATTTTTTGTTGGGAGTGCTCACATCGGTCAATTTATGGGCATTGGAACGAAGAATTCGAAATTTGACGCGATATGATGTTTTTGGACTTGCTAGCTTTCCAAGTCCTTGGCAGGTTATTCGGAGATTGTGTCGGAATGGTTTTACTCAGATTCAGTATCGGGGATCAGTCTATGCTCCCCCCTTTGCGCCGGAAGTATGCTTGCCAGTCGTTTCTAAGCTTGAAGTCACACTAAGTAACCGATGGCTAATCCGTGCACTTGGTGCATTTACGGTTTTCAGTGCAAAACGGTGTGGAGCTAAAGAAGGCGGGTTGTGAAGCGCTTATAGGGATCTTCACCAGGTTCAAGGCGACTGGTTTTTCCGTCCGTTTCGATTCGAATTTGCTTCTTCTTCATAAATGTTCCAATGATTGCTGCTTGACGCCCATGTTCTTGAATAGATTTGATTATCGCAGGCGATTCCTCATTTTTAGTGACGATGAGGAAGCTCCCAAAGGATGAGCAATAAAAGGGATTCCATTTCAGGTAATTGAAGAGCTGGATTGCGAGCTCATCCCAGGGAATTGCATTACTTTGGATGGTGATTCCTAACCGCGTGGCTTGTTGGAGTTCCAATAACCCGGTTGCTAATCCTCCTTCAGCTAAATCATGGAGTAAGGTGATTTGCTCTCGGGGAAGAGTTTGAACTAGGGGAACTACCCTGAAAGGGCTTATGTCATTGGCCAACGCTTGACGCTGTGATCGGGAGAGAATGGAATCGACTGTTGATTGTTCAACGTTGGCGAGGAACCACAGGGTTTCTCGAGCAATCGGACCGACTGCAATGATGACATCTCCCGGTTTCACTTGAGATTCATGCTGAGATGACTCGGGGATTATTCCAAAACATGTTGTGGCGATAAGAGGAGTGTGGAGCCCATCATAGCCCCCCGTATGTCCACCAATGACTTTGAGGTTTAGTTGTTGCGCTTCCTGTCCAAGCTGTTTCATTGTTGAAATGAGCCATTTCTCCTCAGTATTGGGTGGATAATAGATGCCTAAGGAAAGGTATTGGGGAACAGCCCACGCCATTGCGACATCGGTTGTTGAATAATGAACTGCAAAGAACCCATAGAAATGAATCGGTATCCCCACCACAGGATCGGATGCAACAACCACATTTCCAGCAATGGGAGTTGAACCATAATCTAGAAGGACAGAGCGCGCATCCTCTACTCGAGGAAGGTGAGGAAACACAAGACGTTCTAATTCGGCTAGTGTGAGTTTGCCCATGGGAAGAGACATTATGATTACCCTAGATGAAAGAGCGACGTTGCAGGTTATAATGGATACGGTTCACAATGCCGAATTCTTTATTCTATTTTTTCTGATTCTGTCTTGCGTAACCGTGGTTCTAAGGCAATAATAATGGTCGCGAGAAAGATTAAGGCAGCTCCGACCGCTTGCCAAAGAGCGACCGGTTGTCCAAGGAATATGAAACCAAAAATCACGGCACTAATAGGATCCAAGAGAAGAATAATGGAAGCAGCTGAAGCGTCCACCTTTTTCACTCCAATATTAGTTAATAGGTAAGGGATAGTGGTAGCGATTAATGCAAACCCTATAAGGAGTAACCAAGCGGGAATTGGAAGAATCAGTTGGATTCCAACAATTCGCGGATCACTAATGAACAGACTAATTATGAGAATAATCGGGATCATCCAAAGCAAGGCAAAGAAAAATCCCCAAAAGGTTGCCACTGAAGGACGGTATCCCTCATGCCCGCTCCATTTTCTTCCTAAAACCATATAGATTGCTGCGAAGACTGCATTTGACAAGGCTAGAATAATTCCACCTAAGGGAGCGACAACAACCAAGGGGAAGATTGGAAGCGAGACTACAATTGCTCCGGTAATTGACAGGGGCACAGCGATGAGGCGAATGGGTGTTATCGGTTCTTGAAGCATCATTCGTCCAAGGATCAGCGTGATGGCGGGATAAAGGTAGGTTAAAGAAACAGCGACGACTACCGGTGTCCCAATCGCAATTGCAGTGATGTATACAATGAGGCCAAGGGCGACTCCAATTAGACCATAGATGATAAAATGCATGAGATGTTTGCGTTTAATTGTAATATTATGGAATGAATAGGCAATTCCAAGACCGATGAAGATATACAGGACTGTAAATGCAGTGCGAAAGAGGGCTTGCTGGAGAGATGAAACACCAAAGTAGGTCAGATAGGATGAGAAGACAGGGATCATGCCAAAACAGATAGCGGCGATAATTAAGCTGAGATAGCTACTTTTTTGTGAATTCATCTTATGATTCCGCTCAACCATCTGCGTGGGCTTATATATTAGACGCTTTCTGTTTATGCCTTGTGTACTGCTACGGCTTTAGCTCCTTCATGAAGAGCTTGGAGGTTTTGTGTTTCAAAACGTCTGAGTTTGTCATCAAGTGCTATCGTCTTTTCGATTAGTTTCATGTCAATGCGGTCATCGATAGCGGCAAGGGCGCCCAGTGAAGCGATGCCCATATATCTGACGTGTCCAAGGGCATCTGCGAGATTTCGTATTCTCGCATGATAGATTCTAGTTCCATTCTCTTGGGGAAGTTCAGCTATTCCCATTTGCACAATTGGATCATTCAGAATTTCGGTTTCGATTATTAAAAGCTCACTACTCAAGTCTGGTGTGATTGAACAGCATTTTCGAAATGCAGGTGTTGAGAGAACAATAAGGACATTTGGTTTTTCAAATTGTAGTTCATTAATTGGGCTAGACGAGATCGTCAGGTCTGCAGTACAGGCACCACCGCGTGCAGCTGCACCATGGGATTCCGTTTGTAGAACATGAAAGCCTTTTTGAGTGAATGCGAGACCCAAAATTCGACTGGCTGTGACAACGCCATAACCGCCATACCCAGCGAAGCGAATAGTTAGATGCATTGCATTTATTCCTCCACGATTAGCCCCATAGCTCTTGGAGATACTCAATAAGAGTTGGTTGAAGTTCTCGTCGGAAGAGACCTAATTCAATATCCTTGTCTTTCAATTTCAGTTGATATTGTGGCTGTCCCAAATGTTCCCCAGATTTCTTTCCCTTCAGCGCTTTCAACATCCATGCGCCGGGATGTCGTCGATATTGATCTAATTCATCTGGTGAGAGAGTGGACTGGAATTCTGAAAAAAATCGAGCTGCATATGTGGGACATTGAGAGATGACTTCAATGAAGGAGAAGCCCGGATGTATCAGGGCTTCCTTAATAGTGGCAATCAGC
>JABXGU010000822.1 GCA_016550415.1 archaeon
AAATTAAAGAAAAGGGGTTTAAAATTGAAGTTCTTGCTCGTGGACGTTTACTTGGTTTTATTGAAACTCTCTATCTTTTCAAGTTGAGTTAATTTGACTTATCCACATTTATTCCCATCATGGTTGATTCAGATAGAGAATGATATTAAAAAAATCAACAATTTTTGCTAAATATTGCCAGTCTTCGTTCAAGTTGTAGTACAGGATTCAATATGGTTCGAATCTAGCGTGTAATAAGGGTTGATGTTCGCTCCACATTGGGCAGCATACGAATTCTGTCAACAAGAACGTAAAGGCTCTCCATTGACTCAGACTCAACAGCAGCAACAATATCCCATGAACCTAGTGTGGTTCGAGCCTCTATGACTTCCTTAAACTCTTTGAGGCTTTCAATTATTTCAAGTTCACGACCAGTTTTTGCTAAAATAAGCACATAAGCGAGCACAACTGCCAAGTTGAGTCACCGAGTTGGAGGGACACCTGACCAGCCTTTAAGTGTTATCCTCTTCTTTAGAGTGTAGTTTACGGAGAGCCACTTTTTGAAGGGTTCGGGCTTCAGAATTTGATGGAACATCCTCAGCAAGAATGGTACCAGGAAGGATGATGGAATTAACTCCAATTTTCACGCCAGGATATACAGACGTATTGGGGCTCAGGATTGCGTTATCGCCAATAATTGCACCATATTTTTCTCTTGGTACAACTTCAATTTGGTCCATAATATTGGAGGTTATGGTTTTTCCAGCTACAGGGTAATTAACGAGTTGGGCACTTGCGCCAATATCCACATTTTGACCGACAACGCTATCGCCGATGAAACATAGGCGTCCAACTTTAGTTCCATTATAAATGATGCTTTCCTTAATTTCCACTCCAAAACCGACAAGAACATCTGCACCGAGTGCTGTGTATTCTCGAATTAGAACGTTATTGCCAATATACGTGTTTGGTCCGATATAGGTTGGACCTCTAATGGTTGTGTGCGGACGAACAGTGACTCCTTCAGAGATATAGACTGAACCTTCAATGCGGCTAGGATTTTGTATATCAGCTGTTTCTGCAATAGAGGAGCCCTTCCCTTTCAACACCTTGTCCAGTATGAACCTATTTGCTTTTATCAAATCCCAAGGATATGAGATTTCAACCCAGTCCTTTTCCCAAACAGAGCCATAGACTTCTTTGTCATTTGCGATGAGTTGTTGAAATGTCTTGGGCAAATCATGTGTCTTGGTGAGCAATTCGAAGATTGTGGGCTTAAAGACGTATACTCCTGCAGCAGCGTATCGACTTTGTATTTCATCAGGTTTGGGTTTTTCAACCAATTGGCGGACCCGAGCTTGATCATCAATGACAGCGATACCATAGAACCGTGGAGTATTGGTAAGTGTCAGACTAATCACTGCCTCAGCATCAAGGTTCTTATAATGATCCTGGATACGACGGAACATATTGGGATCTGCAAGGATATCTGCATTTGCAACGATGAAGGCGTCTTCGCCTTGGAATTCATCCTTGGCAACAAGAATGGAATCAGCTACGCCTCGTGCCTCTTTTTGGACAACGTAGTCAATTTTTACTCCAAAACTGTGACCCCGGCCCAGGAAATCACTAATCTGATCACCTCGATAACCGATGGAGACAATGATTTCTTTGATTCCAGCGGCTTGCATATCTTCAATCATCCATTGGATGATTGGTTTGCCGCCCACACTGAGTAAGGGCTTGGGGCATGTGTCGACCAATGGCCACATTCTGTTGCTAGGACTGCCAGCAAGAAGCAGCGCGCGCAATATTACATAACCCCCGTTCTTATCGGAGACAGCGTCGAAGCAAGTTCTTTAATCTTTGGGCTTGAGAGGCCTAGGTTTCACTGTGACCCTAAATGAGTGGGTTATCTTGTTGCGTTCACCACTAGATCCCTGATATTGGCACTCAATTGTTCCCTCGTGGGTTCCAGATTTGGTGGCGATAAGGTAAATCGGGAATTGTACCTGCTGTTGAGCAGCTAAAGTAATGATTCGTTTTTCAAGTGTCCCTGTCTGAAGAAGGAGACTGGAAGGGAGAGTTATTATTACATTGATGTCGGAGGCATCGCCATGGCTGCTATTGTTAATACTAAGTTTAAGTTCAAACACCTCTTGTGTCCGTAGCTCAGGCGAAGATTCTGCAATAATTTGGATGTGAGGTGTTGCAGCTTCGATGCGCAATGGTACTAACTCAGATTTCAATTGTAGGTGTTGCTTGTCAATTTGAAGAATGACAACTGCAGGACCAATATTGAATTCTCCAGCTAGATGAGCTTCAATCGTGAATGGGGCTGAGAATTTTGTAGCCTTCGCATTTTGAAAATTTAAAGGCTCTACTTGTGAGAAATTTGGTGGAACGGATAAAATTGTCTTTATTACCTGAAGATCGATTGGTGAAATGAAGGAACAGATACCGCTAATACGCTCCTTAATTTTTGCTTCCCCCTTTTTTAGGGAGAGTTTTAATTTCAGATTTCTTGTTGTCTGATACAAAGCTAATAATCGTCCAACAAGCCTATTGACTGATTCAGACTCACCAGCACGCTCTGGCAAAACTGTTGCATCAGGTATTGGTTCCCCATCGACAAATCTAGCTATTAGTGCTTTAGTTATCTGAAAAAGAGTGAATCGGGTCTTGGTCCGACCGATTCGTCTTTCTACCTTGTGTCCTTCACGATATGCTTCTTTTGCTTTTGATAGATCATTTGCAGCTAGGAATGCTAAAGCCTTCAGTGCAAGGCTTTGAAGTAATAGTTGATTATCTTTTTGACGAGTGCCAATATTTGCTAAAAGATCTGATGAAGCTGCAGCCGCTTCATAGTCACCTGCATCGAATGCAATATCGCAAGCAGACTGAAGAGCCTCTTTTTCATGTCTAGTATCATCAGCAGCTAAATAGAACCGGGCAGCCTGTAGAAAACATTCACGTGCTCTCTTAAGATTAGGAATTCGGGCATAATCGCGTCCAGCTGCAGCCCACTCACTACCAGCTCGCTTTTCATCACCTTCCTTTTGGTAGGTTCTTGCGCGCGTTTCATGTTTTGCAGCTGACTTCGCAGGGTTACCTTTGAAAAGCCCCTTCATAAAGGACATAAGCCGATTTGTGTTCTAATCCTATTAAAATCCCTTTCTAGTTCCTATTGTCATATTATATCCAAAGAAGAAGGACATCGCAAATCTTTTAGGAAATACCTAACAATACAAGGGGTTACATCGAGGGCTATAGAATGTCAACAAGACCAGAATATATGGACTATCACGTCCAATCAAAAGTTGCCAATCCGTTTGGATTCAATTTTCTACCTTTCACCGAGAGCGACTACCCCCTAGCTGTCATAAAGTATCCTTTCACTGTGCAGATAAGGCTACGAACCATGAATTTGAATAAATGGTGGTGGCAACACAAGGATGCTAGAGTAGAGTGCACATGGAGAGGCCAAGTCGGTGATGATCGTGGATGGATTCGAATCCCCCATGGAGCACTTTTCATCGGATTATTCCCGACTAGCTTATTCCCTCTGCCGAAGGAAAAAATTACCTGCAAAATTCCAATTCATACTGCAATTCACGACTCATCCTCAACTGGAAAGGACTTCGACAACGGCGAATGGGTAAGTCTTACGTTTCCTGAATCATCCAAAGACGGAGAACGATTTGAACCAGGATTCTTCGTACTTGGAATGAATGACGATTTTGGAACCTTCGCAGACAACTACGGTGTAATGCATGTTGATCTCAAATTCGATATGAGACCAGGAGGCAAGGGACTCCAATATCCCATGCCCCAGAGTGAATTCTTCGAGATTCCAATGGAAGTACTTCGCTCAAAGGCAGATGAAATTAGCTCGAATGTAGTTAGAATAACAGATGTTTCAAAATAGAAACAATTCCTGTCATTCACCAATCTATCTTGCCACTTTGATTGGTAATCCTAGTTTGGGAATTTGAACACGCAAACCACTGGGCTCTATGAATCGCTTGAAGAGTTGTGGAGCTTCTGTATGGATTGGCACAACGAGCTTTGGTTTCATTTCTTCAAGGGTTCTACAAAGTTCGATTGGATGAATATGACCAGAGCAATGGGCAGAATACATAGCGAGGCCAGAAAGAGCTAGCCAGTTCAACAGCTTGTCAAAGCTAATTTCACTCTCCTCATTGAAAGGTTCAGAGGCACTCAATAGATATATTCCAGCAGCTGGAGGTTTCACTCTTTGTATAACGCTGATGCTTCCAAAGCTGGTGCACAGAAGATAACGTTTTGGATTATCTCGTAGGTCTGAAGCTGTTAAGGCACGAGAGTCGAATTCCTTAATACGTAAATCAGATTTCTGCAGAAGGCTTTCGTATCTAGAAATGCGTTTCTTTGAAGCATCAAACCAACGAATAGATGTATCATGTGAAATGCTGGGGGTACCAAGATTTTGACACTGATTAATGGCATGGAGCACCCACATACGACGAGGCTCGATGACAAGTTCTCGCCCTGTAGCCTTTGCTACAAGCTGCATTGTTCGGAACCTGTCAAAATCGGGTTCAGAAAAATCCACTATGGCAAGACTGCTACATTTCTCAATGATATCTATGGCTTTCTGCTGGACTTCTTTTTCATTGGAGAGTTCTGCCCGTGCAATGTTAGTACCCTCACTCAACACTATATCAGGAGGTCCGTTTTTCTGCACTGCAGCAATGAAGTCTTGTGTGAGTTGGGGACAGGTTCCATGTCTTCGAAAATCGCCAGTATAGATGATTGTACCTTCAGAGCAATGTACAATGAAAGCGTAGGCAGCAGGAATACTGTGGTCAACATGAACTGGTTCAATTTCTACGCCGCCAATACGAATCTTGTCGCCAGTTGCAAAATTATGGATTTGGAGACCCTCAATGTTTGTGTCAAAAGCTTTATGACTTCCCAGCAGTCGGGCTTCAAAAATACCTCTAGTACAATTACCCATGTGAACACTAATGCTTCGATTCAGGAGTGGAATATAGCCAGAGTGATCACTGTGAGCGTGAGATAAAATCACAGCATCTATATCAGATGCAGGCTGTTCATCTTTTTCGGGGTGGTTGTATAGATTGGGGAGATTGGGTAATGCTTCGATTTGCATTAGTTCTTCGAGGCTCTGAGGAACGAGGGGAAAATCGTAGTATTGCCTCATAGCTTCGAAATTTTTTCCGAAGTCTAAGAAGAACTTGGCATCATACCCTTTGTCTTCAATGAGGACCTTATTAGCGCCTATTTCTCCAGCGCCACCATAGATGGTTATATTGACTGACATAGATAGCAGCCCTTCATTTGCATATGTCATTTAATATTGCTTTTTTGGTCGCCGAGATTTGGGCACATAACTATGGAGAACACCGCCAGAAAGCCTGCCGCACCCCAATATGTCTTCATTGTGTTTTACAATGACGTAGTTGTGTCGCTCATCCTCATATTCAATGGATTCTCCTTGAAGCCAAGCATTTGCTTGATCTCTTGTAAGTATGACTATTTGTTTTGTAGCAAAGGAACCCATCAACTGAGCGCCATCCATGGTAAGTCGTATCGCATAGGGTGTGTATTCACCAAAGTAGAGACCTACATGTCCTGTACAAGGAATCTTGGAAACCATCGGAAAGGCATCTTTGCTGATGATACGAATTCGTTTTCGTCCTGAACGAAGTAATCGATAATTGGTAGGCTGGGGGATACCAAACTGTGTCTCCAAGAGATTCCACACTTCTTGTTCCCATTGAATATCAGCCACTAACTTCACCGAATCTTTGCTATTCACGATGGCAGCCTCCTGATAAGGGCGATAAAGAAACCATCAGTATCATTATCATGCGGATAGACCCGAAGGCATCGAGCCATTGAATCTTCGTAGGATCTATTCTCCCAAGCGGAAAGCCCAGAATGACTGACAAGTCGCGGAACATTGGGCTTCACCAGCTCTGCATCATTGAATCGTGTGAGAAGGTATTGGACTACATCTTCATTCTCTTCTGGATACAAACTACAAGTTGAATAGACGAGTAGTCCTCCAGGTCTGAGGAGATTGAAACTGGTGGAGAGCAATTCCTTTTGCAGAGTCTGAATCGCTCTAAAGCGTCGAGGATTGGGGAAATTATACTGAGATTTCTTACTGCGCAGGTGCCCAGAAGCTGTGCATGGTACATCAGCTAGGATGCGGTCGAAATTTGTGGAGAGTTTCTGAGTAAGTTTCCGACCATCCTCACTTAGAACAATAGTGTTGGCTACACCACATAGCCTGAGGTTGTGAGCTAGTATGACAACTCGACCGGATATACGTTCGTTGGCGACAATGACACCACTATTTTGCATTATTTGTGCCATTTGAGTTGTTTTTGATCCAGGAGCTGCACACATATCCAAAATACACTGATTTTCTTTCACTTTTAGTGCCAGTGGAGGAATCATACTTCCTCCTTCCTGAAAGTAAAAATAGCCAAGTGCAAATTCGTAACTGTGCGGTATCTTTTCAAATTCACCTGTAACACGAAAACCTGCAGAATACCATGGAATAGCAACTGTTTCAACCCCCATTTCTTCAAGTCGTTTTCGTCCTTGTGAAACTGGGAATTTGAGTGTGTTAACACGCAAGAAGTTGGCTTGAGGCGCATTCAAGCATTGCAGGAAAGCGTCCAGCTCATCCTCAAGGAGTACTCTATATCGTTCCAACATTGATTGGGGGAGAATATTGGATGATGACATGGTGTCGATAGCGTCCTCATTTTGACTATGTTTCTATCCAATCATTGAATTTTCAGGAAGAGGAGAGACCTTTACAGTGAGAGTGGGAATGTTGAGTTGTGGCCCCGTCTTGACCGAATCCACTTTCCTCGCAACTCCTATTCGGAGGCCTCGGTGGATTTAAGATAGCCAGGAAGACGGAGCCAAATAGGCTAGACATTCTTGACACAAAAAGGCTCCTCAACCAAGAATTGCCTTGAACATATGAATACATTTAACAACTGTAACCTTTTTGTAAGGAGGGTTTACAAAAGCAAGTTAACTTGAGGGCTAATGTAATGGTAACATTAAGATCCTATGAAAAAGTCAGGAAAGCCCTTGAAAAAATTGGGCTACCTGGACAGGACGCATATGATTTGCCGACCAGCACCAAACGCTTCCCAGATGGTGCAGGGTATCGTATTGAGATTTCCGGTGTTGAACGACCAGAGGTTCTTGAAGCTCTAATAGATGAAGCAGAGAAGCGGGACGTTCCTGTACATCGTCTCATTAGCGTTGTAATGGGAGCTACGCTGCTGGACAACGAAGAACTAGGGCGTTTTGCCCAACTCGCTCATGACGCAAAGATGGAAGTCATCCTCACACCTGGACCAAGAGTTACTTGGGATATTGGAAGACAAATAGCTACACCAGAGGGTGCACTGTCAGGACTACGATTTCGAGGGGCAGATAAACTGGTAGAAGTTATCACCGATATTAAGCGAGGAATTGAATTAGGGTTCCGTGGGTTCCTCGTCATCGATGAAGGACTTTTATGGGCCCTTAACAAGCTTAAGGAAATCGGTGAAATCCCAAAGGACATAACTTTCAAGGTTAGCATCTTTGCAGGCCACGCATCTCCAGCAGGTGCCCGTTTACTAGAGGAATTGGGGGCAGGCAGCTTCAACCCTGTAGCAGATTTGTCCATCCCCCAGTTGGCTGCTATTCGTCAAGCCTCAACCTTGCCCATCGATATCCACATCATGCTATTTCCAAGCTTTGGAGGATACAACCGATTTTATGATGCACCAGAAATCACAAGATGTGTCCAACCAGTTTATTACAAGTTTGAGCCAGGTCCAAGTATGGCACTCTATACACCCTGGTCATCTGTCCAAGGCTTATGCGAGTTGGCACGAGAGAAAGTCAAGTGGGCAGCCATCGTCCATGATATCATAAAAGACAACTATCCAGAAGCAAAACTGTCAAAGAAAGGACCACAAGATCTCGCAGTCCCTCAGCCATAATGTTATGAATAGCTCTAAGGTGATTTTGAAATGCCCTTTGAAGTAGGCGGCGTTAATCCTGCTCTTGTAACGCCCTTTACCAAGGATGAGCAGAAGGTGGATGAAGCAGCTTTTCGCCATCTTATTCGACACTGTATTGATAGTCTTGGTGTGACAGGCCTTGTCCCTGCAGGCACTACTGGGGAATTTACGAGCCTTAGCATCAGTGAACATAAAAAAGTGGTTCAAATTGCTGTTGAAGAGGCTGCAGGTAAGGTACCAGTAATAGCTGGAGCAGGATCAAGCAGCACTAAAACCACATTAGAGCTAGTAAAATATGCTGAAACTGTGGGTGCCAGCGCATGTCTGGTTGTAACACCATATTATATGCGGCCAACTTGGCGAGGATTATATGAGCACTACCGACTTGTTGCAGAAGTTGGAATACCGATTATTCTCTACAATATTCCTCAATGCACAGGATTGGATATGCCCTGGCAGATTGTTGAAGACCTAGCTGAACTTGATAACATTGTTGGCATCAAAGACTCCAGTGGACAGTTGAAACTCATTCTTGCGGTGCTAGAGAAGGTTGGTCACAAAATAAGGGTTCTTTGCGGTCATGACGAAGTTGTCTTTCCTGCACTAGCATCAGGATGCTCAGGCTGCATCCTAGCAAGTGCTCAACTTATTGGCGACATTTGGTTGGATATGCTCAATAAAGTTAAAAACAAAAAGTTCGCCGAGGCCTCGGCGCTTCAACTGAAAGTTCAGAAATTAACAAGACTCATTGTTGCTTCAGGTGCAGCGGGAGTAAAAGCAGGTCTGAAGATGATGGGAGTACCTGTGGGTAAACCCCGTCTTCCAATTACTTATGGTGGAGTCCTTACCTATGAGAACCGAGAAGAAATTCGGATTGAACTGGAGAAACTTGGTAAAGTGAAATATGAAGAGGTCAAGATTGAAGCAGAACCAGAAAAGCCCCTTAAAGCTCGCTTTGGCGTCTTCGGATTCACTCCAGAACATATTAAGGAATTTTCTTTGAAAATCGGCGAGGGACTATCTGGGTCTAGCGCAGAAGTGGCTCACATTGATCTGATGATTGGACGTAAGGATGGACCAGTGGGTTATGCTTTTGCCCAAGCTAAAGCAGCACCCAAAGAAAGAATGGAGCCCTTATTGGCAATTCTAGAACCCAATCTCCTTGTGAAACCTGAAACACTTCTGGTTCCCACTGTGGCGAATCGTAGTATGCATCAAGCAAGCCTTTTTGGTGGTCCTGCTCAATCCGGTTGCGCGAAGGCTGTGATTGACTCTGTAAATGAAGGCTTCATTCCAAAGGCAATTGCAGATAAGCTAGTAATTATTGCCAATGTCTTTGTCCACCCAAGTGCAGTTGATCGGCGACGCATCCAAATTAATAACTATAAGGCAATGCGCCATGCCATTCGAAGAGCCATTGAAGGACGTCCAACATTAGAAGAACTGATAAGAGACAAGGAATTTGCAAAACATCCATTCAAATGGGAACCCTAGTTAGGACTCACTCATTTGAATTGGAAAATATTCGTTGAACTTATGCAAACCTCAATTATTTTGGCGTCGTCCCAAATAGTATTCTTTTCTCTAGATGATAGTTGTGATGTCTTTCACAAGAAGCGCTATGTAGGTGGCAGCGGATAAAAGGTCAGCAGTGGTTCCTGGATTAAGCTTTGACCCTTGGGATCTGAGAAATTGGTCAAATGGCTCCAATAATTCTTGCCAATTAGACACGGAAGTGTTGATAAAACGAGGATATATTTCACTTGCACGACGACACACATCTTCAGCTAATTCTGTACCAACTTTTCGCTGAATTAGCGTATCTAGATGATGACTGAGCATCCACATATAAGTGGCAAGTATTGCATCTTCAATATGTGAATAGCGATTCAGTGATTTGATAAGTTGTGGATACAGAGTATCGAAGATATATTCAAAATTTGTAGTGTATTCTTCTGCAATAGAATCGTAAGGTGCTGCCATTTTTTGAAGGGAATGGATTGTATATTTACTCTGCTTTATCAGTGCAATGGTTCGTGGTGATTGGTAGTCCAATGTTTCATGTTCTGTCGTCCATTCAGGGGTTTTTGGTTTACTTCCACCAGGCTTAGCTATTTGCAGTGCTCGTATCAATTCGACAGCGTCTTCAACAGTAGTCGCGTTGAGAATTTTGGTAATGCCTTCACGAAGGCTCTTAATAGAAAGGCGTGGTTGATGAATATTCAATCCAGCAGCTACAGCTAGAGGCGTTAGGAGAAGAATAGTACCTAAGAGAGTGTTCTTGCCATGAGGTTTCATTATAGCTTGAACACCAGATTTGATTAAACTTCCAAGACCAATTGATGAAGCATCTTGCGAACTTACTGTTGCATGACCACGGCTGGCTGCAAAATGGAGTGGCTGCCCCAACAAAATTGCACTCGCACCAAAATGAATGAGTCGCGTATCAGGATGGTCATGGTAACGATGAACATTGCCAGGTTTTGGCGTTATGATATCTAACAAGACTGCAAACTGACCTTTCCAAGAAATTTCCCATAATCGATCCTCAACCGCTAATTTTGAAGACATTTCCCTTCACCACATGAGGATAAACTGCAGTAATCTCAAGAGAAATATAATAACTTTCATTCCAAGCATTATCTATTGAATTCTATGATGCAACCCTCATCTTTTTTCAATGCAGACCCATAGGGAACAAAGGTGTAGCCAATTGTCAATATCGTCTTGGGAGAAACGTGTGATAAAACGAATTGATGAGATGAAAAACGAGCTTGTAACTCTATGCCAAGATTTGGTGCGTATTCCCAGTTGGGATCGAAAAACGCGAGGAGAAGCGGACGTTGCTCATCGAGTCGGAAAAAGTCTTGAAGAACATCACATTGAACCAGAATTCTTCACTTCCCATCCTGGTATTGACAATCTTGTAGCAAGCATCGAAGGCGTTCAGACTAGGCGGCGACTTCTCTTTAATGGTCACGGCGACGTGGTTCCAGCGGGAAATCTTGACGACTGGTCTGTTGACCCATTCAGTGCAGAAATTCGCGAAGAACGCATCTACGGACGGGGTTCATTAGATATGAAGGGAGGCATTGCCGCCATGACAGGTGCACTATGTACCCTTCGTGACCTTGATGTCCCACTCAAAGGATCAGTAATTCTGAATGTAGCAGGTGATGAGGAAAAACAAGGTGAATTGGGAACAAGTTGGTGTATCAAAAATATTTGGGAGAAAATTCGTGCTGATGCCTGTATTGTAGGTGAACCAACCGGAGTACGTCCACTTGGGCAATCACTCTGTATTGGCGAAAAGGGAATTGTTTGGATAAAGGTTACAACAAAGGGAGAGAAGGCACATGGTAGCGTCCCACTAATGGGTAAGAATGCGATTACTATGATGTTCCAACTTTTATCCAAGTTATTGGAGCAAGGTCCTCCAACGGTTGAACCACCCATTAAACGAGATGCCTTGATTCAACAGATAGCTGCGGCTTTAGGTGTTGAACCATCAACTCTGGACCCCTTGCTTCGTGGAGGTGAAACACCTAACCTCCTTTTTGCAGCAGTTGAAGCCCTAACCAAGACCACACTCAATGTAGGCACAATTTCGGGAGGTCTAGCAGCGAATATTGTTCCCGACAGATGTGAATCACAACTGGACTTCAGAATACTCCCAAAGCAGAATCCTCAGGAAATAATAGATAGCGTTACAGGGCTTGCCAAGGAGTTGGGTTTTGAAAATGATGTTGAGGTTGAATTGATTAACGCTTCTGAAAGCACATCAATTCCAAATTATGAGAAGAACCCGCTAGTGACAAATCTTTTCTCGACCTCAAAGGAGCTAATTGGACCTACATTTTACTCAATGTTTCCAGCTGCAACAGATGGTAGGTTACTTCGCAATGCAGGGCTTTTATCCACCGCTATCTTTGGTCCTGGAAATACAGCAGTAGCACATGCAGCTAACGAATGCATTGCTATTGAGGACATAATCAATGTTGCAAAGGTCGATGCTGTTACGACCATGCGCTTCCTTGGTTTACAGGCAGAATAGGCCAGTATTTGATTCTAAAAAAGATGCTAGGAAGGATGAAAGACAAGACGTATTTGCTGTTTCTCTTGTGTGTCTCCAAGAATCTCTTCGAAGTCTGCAACTACTGCATCGCCAACATGAATTTCCTCTGGTTTTAGTGGATCTACCCCAACTAAGCGAGCGGTGACGGAGGGACCTTCCTCGAGTTTAACAACAGCTACAATGTAGGGCACATCTTTAGCATATGTAGTGCCTGCAACATGAATCACAGTAAATGATTTGATAGAACCACGACCACTCAATTCATTCCAAATAGTTTTTTTCTTTAAACAATTGGAACAAATAAGTCGCGGAGGAATCGTCAACTGATTGCACGCAACGCACTTTGCCGCACATAATTTTCTTTCATTTAGTAATGCTTGATAATTCTTGACAGTAGTTTCTGAGGACATCAATTCCATATTTATCACCTCTGGGCTATGTGGACACAGCATGTTGCTCCTGTGCCCCCGACATTATGAGCTAAACCGAATTCAGCCTTTGACACTTGTCGCTTTCCAGCTTCTCCACGAAGCTGATGATAAAGTTCTATTATTTGGGCAACACCGGTCGCCCCTACAGGATGACCCTTAGCCTTTAGTCCTCCACTTGTGTTGATTGCTTTTTCAGCACCAATTTGTGTACGACCTTCGAGGACAGCAGGACCTCCTTCACCGGGTTTAAAGAAGCCAAGGTCTTCAGTAGCAATTATTTCTGCTATAGTGAAGCAGTCGTGGACCTCTGCAAAATCAATATCCTTTGGCTTAATTCTAGCCTGTTTGTAAGCATTCTGTGCTGCCGATCTGGCTGCAGAAAGACTGGTAAGATCCTCTCGATCGCAGAGATTCATTGTATCAGAGGCTTGCGCAGATGCAATGATTTTAACGGGCGCATCAGAATATTTTCGAGCAGCTTTATTGCGAACAAGAATTATAGCTGCGGCACCATCTGTAATTGGAGAGCAGTCGTATAGACAGAGAGGCCAAGCAACCATACGAGAAGAGAGGGCATCCTCCATAGTGATTGCCTTCTGGTATTGAGCTAGGGGATTATGAACAGCATTGGCATGATTCTTCACAGCTACTGCAGCAAGTTGTTCCTTTTGGGTTCCGTATTTGGCCATATGAGCAACCGCAAGGACTGCAAAGATTCCAGGAAATGTAATTCCAGGGGTTGCTTCGAAGGTCTGATCTGCTGCCATAGCTAGAGTCTCAATAACTCCAGCTGTGGGCAAATCTGTCATTTTTTCAACTCCTGCGGCCATAACTACATCATATTGACCAGATTCTAGGGCCAGTATTGCGGCACGAAGGGCAGTTGCTGATGAGGCACAGGCCGCTTCACATTTGGTGGAAGGGATGCCTTTCATACCAGCAAAATCGACCATTAGAGGAGCGATATGACACTGCTTATTAAAGTGGTCAGCAGAAAGATTCCCGATAAATGCAGCTTGTACATCCTTGGGAGTGATACCTGCTTCTTCTACTGCTTCGGTTGCTGCTAATGTGAAAAGTTCACGTAGATCATATTCAGTATGCCGCCCAAACTTTGTTTGTCCAGCACCAACGATGCTTACGTCAATCATAAGATTGCACCTCTACGTAGCCTCAAACGCGATTGAAAGACGTTATGGTATAATGATTAAAACCAATTGCTTCGACCAAAACCAAAAGCATCAGATTATGAGTCTTAGACCCTGTGTTGATTAAGTTGACGTCCATATTCGACTAGAGACCAAATGGCGCGAGCTGCACGCCTAGGAGAAGGAAGTGCAGGGATTCCTGCTTGCTCTAGAAGGTGAGCCCCCTTGAGTGTAAATCGTCCACCAGCAGTACAAGCAACTATGGGCTTCTTGTAGGTTCGAGCGATTGAGGATAGACGATCAACAATATCTAGATTCAGCAATGGAATTTGCAGCATAACAATTACAATTGCAGCATCGTAGTGAGACGTTTCAAGAGAGAGTTCAAGTGCAGTCTGATACCGTTCTGCATCTGTATCACCAGTTAAATCAATGGGATTGTGAACACTACAGTAGCTGGGAAAATGACGGGCTAGCTCATTTCGGAGCGCATCTGGAGGTTCAGGTACTTCTAATCCTAATGCAGAGCAAGCATCCACCGTCATTACCCCTGCGCCACCAGCATCTGTTACTATGAGAATTCGTTTACCATTTGCAGGTGGTTGAGCTGCTAAAGTTTTAGCCATGTCAAAAGCGTCTTCAAAATCTCTAGCGACCAGGATTCCTGCCTGTTGGAACGCATAATCATACAGTCTAGCATCACCGGCTAATGCACCAGTATGACTAGCAGCTGCAGCAGAACCTCGAGATGACCGACCCGACTTTACAACAATAATGGGTTTTTTCCTAGTAACAGCTTTAGCTGCTTGAAGGTAACTTCCGCCTGTGCTGGGAGTAAGACCCTCTAGGTATTCGACAATTACACGTGTTTCTGGATCCTGACCTAGATACTTGATGAGGTCAATTTCATTAACATCACACTTATTTCCAAAGCTGATGACGCGACTTACTCCAAGGCCTTCCATTTCTGTCCAGTCGAGAATTGCTGCCGCAAAAGCCCCACTTTGACTAATGAAACTGATGTATCCTTTTCCTGGTCTACCCATCCTCGATGCAGGTAGAAAGGTTGTGTCAACACCTGTGTTTGTATCATAGACGCCTACACAGTTGGGACCAATGATACGAATGCCTGCACGGTGAGCAATCTCTACTGCTTGATTTTCAAGGCGTAATCCTTCAGGACCAATTTCTTTGAAGCCTCCGCTGATAATTATGACAGCTTTAACTCCCTTTGCTTCGCAGTCCAACATGACTTTGGGAACAATTCCTGCAGGAATGGCAAGTATGGCAAGTTCCACAGGATCGGGAATAGATACTAAGCTATCAAAGCATTTGATTCCAAGTACGTCCACAACACGTGGATTGACTGGGTAGGCTAAGCCCTTGAATGAAGGCTTGAGGAAATTCCTAAAAATGACTCCGCCAACGCTTTCTTTTTTCTCTGAGGCACCTACTACAGCAACACTTGTAGGGTTGAAGAACGACTCAAGATCCGATGGCATTATAGGGTTCCCTCATTTAACCTCCGGAAGAAGTGCAAGGTCTGGAGATATTGTTATGTGGTGGCTAGATAGGACCGCCATGGACATCCATTTCAAAGTCAGCAACGAGGTTAGTCACAGTATCTAGTACACCTTCGATGGCGCGAATTTGGTAGATACTTTCCATGATTTCTCGCATGCCTTCACGTTCGACTTCAGCAATGACATCGAACTGTCCAAAGAGTTTGTGAACCTCTACAATGGCGGGTACCTTTGAGATTTCACGTATTATTTTATCTTCTCGATGAGGTATTACTTTGATGAGTACATAGGCTTTATAGAGCATTTTTTATTCGCTTCTTTTTTCTATTTTTTGAGCAGATGCGTACTGATACGCTGTTTCGAGGGCGCTTGTTGCTCTGTGCGGATTGGAATATACAGGGATTTTAAGCTGTTCTAGACTTCGGATGATGAGGTTATCAGTTTCAACAGCAGGAATAACACCGATGATGGTTTTTGGAATCTCGGTTCTTGCTAGACACTGGCGAAGCATCACATTGAGATAGTCGGGATCGATGTATGGAGAATTTGGAAGCAGACTTAACATGACAACGTCAGTAGCGGGATCATCAAGTATTATACGAAGGGTTGCATCCATTCGTATTTCATCAGCATTTGTATAGAGACATATGGGATTTGGCACTCGACAGTAGGGAGGAAGTGTATTTTTGAGTTCTTGAAGAATCTCAGTTTCAAAATGGACCAGATTCAATTTTGAGGAATGGAGAATGTTAGCAGCAGTCACACAGTAGGGTCCAAAATTAGAGATGACAACGACCCCCGGTCCCTTCGGAAGAGGCTGCCATTGAAGAAGCTTTGCTATATCAACAGCGCGATTCCATGAGGTGGTTGGGATGATTTGTTGGTTGGCGGCTAGTTCGCTGACAAGACCTGTTATACTGGTAGATGAACGACGATGTAGACAGAGTTCCTTGATGATTTCCTGTTTAAAGAGGGGAACAATGATGGGTTTCTGGTTTAACTTAGCTTGATTTACTGCTGCTCTGAATTTTTCTTTTTGAGTAATTTCACCGCAACCAAAGAGTATTACTCGTGTCATTGAATCGTTTGCAAGAAATGATAAGGTGTCAGTTTCGTTTGTGCCAGCAGAGTCACCCAAGTCTATGAAATGAGAAACACCGCAGCGATATTTACTCAATTGTTCGATTAGCCCAAAAGCCACATCACGATTATCAGTGATGACGCCGACAGCACCTTCTGGCGGACGAGATAACATTTCAGAAGGGAGAATAATCGTGTCAGAGACTACAGTGGGGTCATAGTACCCAGCACTTCTGGGTCCAATAACTGGACAGGAAAACTGAGATATTTCTTCAGCGATTTTAGATTTACTCGATTTTGGAATCTCCATTAAAAGCAAGACGCCGGAGGGACGATATTTTCTGATTTGATTGAGTGTTTCTGGAAATTCTTTAGTTAAAATGGAAATAATCCATAGATGTTTTCCTTTTGGAACATCTCCAATGGAAGCATATGTGCTTGAACCAAGGACCTTGGCTTCAGTAGCATTGACGTAGTAGACAGGACCTGAGAAGTAGCGAATGAGTGACCGAGCAATAGTGAAACCAACTGATCTGGGATTTCCGCTAGCCCCGATAAGTACTATGGATTCAGGGGCGAAGATGTTAGTTAATTGTTGAGATGTATCTACAGCACCCATTCAGCACACCAAATGGTGATAAACACCCTCAATTCGTTTCCCGCATTTACTGGTACATCTTTAAGAATATTCGCAAATAGCAGAAACTCTTTATGATATAGGGATGGAGGCATGAAGGAATAATGTTAGTGGAGGCATCTACCTTATGACTGCTGAACTGGAAGATGCTGGTCTTATCATAAATCATAACAAGTTAAAGGAACTCCAATCAGCCAACCTCCCAAAACGGGTATGGATTTGGGATGAAACCCTTCGTGACGGTGAGCAAACAGCTGGAACTCTCCTTACGATTGATGAAAAGATAGCTATTGCAAAACTCATGGATGAGATTGGCGTTGCAGTAATTGCAGCAGGTTTTCCCATGGTTTCAAAAGAGGAAATGGAAACCATCCATCGATTATCCAAGGAGGGATTTCGAAACGCAACCTTGGCTGCACCAGCACGAGCCATCCTTGGCGATATTAAAGCATGTATCAAGGCGGGAGCAGAAGAAATCCCCATCTTCATAGCTTGTAGCAAATTACGATTGCAGCACCAGCTAAAGATGACATTGGAAGAAGCCATGGACCGATTAGCATCTTGCACTCAATACGCAGTAGATCACGGCATAAAAGTCGATTATGTTGTTGAAGATGCAACACGTAGCAATTTGGCTGACGTTGCTAGAATGTCTGCGGCTGCAATAGAAGCAGGTGCAGAGAAGATTGTCATTGCTGATACAGTGGGTTTCTGCCGCCCTAAGGTCATTCAATATATAGTCCAACAGGTTTGTCTGAAAATAAGGGAATTTACAAAGAAAAAAGTCACTTATGGCATTCACTGCCACAATGATTTTGGACTTGCCACAGCCAATACACTTGCTGGAATAGAGTCAGGTGTGACCTATCCACATGTTTGTGTTAACGGATTGGGTGAACGAGCAGGTAACGCGGCCCTCGAAGAAGTTGTAATGGCACTCGAAATCCTCTACAATGTCGATACAGGAGTCAAAACAGAACAACTATTCGAACTTGCTCAAATGGTCGAGCGAAGCTTCGCAATACCAATTCCACCAATAAAAGCGATTGTGGGTAAGAACGCATTTCACCATGGAACAGGAATTCATGTTCACGCCCAACTAGCCCATTCTCTTTCCTATGAGCCAATACCACCAGAATTGGTAGGACGACAACGTAGTTTCTATCTAGGTAAATTTGCTGGTCGTCATCTCATCGAGTTCCTCCTCAAAAAGAATGGCATTATTGCTAATGAGAAACAGATACAGGATATTGCTGGGAAAATCAAAGAGCGACATGCAGCCCAAGATAAACGGCAAATTCTCAAACGTTTTGACAAATGCAAAGTAGACCTGCAACAATTGGAGTCTGACATTAGCGAAGAGGAGTTTCTAGTGATTGCCAAGAAGATTCTCAAATAAGGATGATGAACTCGTTATTTAATGTGAAATATGCATGCAGACTTTTTAGATAACATTTCCAATTTCTTTTCCAAGTCTGCAAGTTGTGCTTTCACGGCTGAATCACTGGCACCTACTGATTTTATTTTTGAGATTTTATATTC
>JABXGU010000823.1 GCA_016550415.1 archaeon
AATTCATACATTTCTTTGACGGGGGTCACACCAACTGCGTTATTCATGTTGCTCATGGGGTTATGGGCAACTGTGGCTCCACTAGCTTTAATGAGTTGTAACTCGTCGTGATTAACATGGACACAGTGTGCTAATACAACATCAGATCCAAGTAGTCCCAAATCAAAAAGGCGCTCAACGGTACGTTTGTCATATCTTTCGATATTATGATACACATCGATGAGTCCCTCGCTAGTATGAATAGTAAGTGGGGCAGGTAACTGGTCAGCCTGTTCGCGAGTCTTTTGAATAAGTTCATCACTCAATGTGAAAGAAGCGTGGAGGCTATACATTCCAGAAAGAAGCTCATTCGGTTTTTTCTGGAGCTTTTTGATAAAGCGGACATTCTCTTTCAGTCCACGTTCACCTTCTTCTTTTGAATTCCTCTCTGTTGCCTCGAAAGCCAAGATTCCTCGCATCCCTGTTTCTGTGACACCTTTTGCCACAGCATCTAGCACTCGCTCAATTGAACCTGGTCCTGAATAGGTGTCAGCAAAACATGTGGTCCCGCTACGGATAAACTCAAAACAGGAGGCTAAGGCACTTGCATAAGCGTCCTCGTTGACAAATGCTGAATCCACTTTCCACCATATACGGTCGAGAATCTGGAGAAAATCAATTGTAGGTTTGATGTCCAGGGGGGCTCCACGAAGCATGATTCCATAGAGGTGGGTGTGACCACAAATGAATCCAGGCAACAATATACGACCAGTGGCATCCACGACCGTGTCCGCCTTGGCCTTCAGATTAGAACCAACTGCTGCGATATGCGTATCCTCAATTAGAAGGTCAGCATTGGGGAGGACACGTCGGTTTGGATCCATCGTGACAATTAATGCGTTTTTTATTAGTGTACGCATAATAATACACTCCAAACAACCCGAATGAGTGAATAATGGTAATCGAGTAACCCTTTAAGGCTTCTATGTCCCATTTTTCAAGACGTGAATTTCTATGAGCAAGTTATCGCATAAGGTTCTAGTTGTCGACCCGGAGAAATGTACGGGCTGTGGCATATGCACGCTCGTCTGCTCTTTCCGACACAACAAGGAATACAACCCTTCCCGTGCGCTCCTCACTATTATACGTGATGAAAAAAGTGGAGTAAACATTCCAGTAATCTGCCAACATTGTGAGGTTCCCCTCTGTATGGAAAGTTGTCCTGCAGATGCGATTTATCGTAATCCCGAGACAAATGCGGTTTGTATCAATCAGGAGAACTGTATTGGTTGTCATCAATGTCTTATTGCCTGTCCATTTGGGGGTATTCATATTGATGCAGCGGATGGTCGTACCGTGAAATGTGATCTATGTGAGGGGTATGCGATGTGCGCTCAATTTTGTCCCCGTGGAGCGATATTGTATCTTGAACCAAGTGAGTTAACAGCCCGACTTCGGGAGAAAGGCGTGAAAAGAGCAGCTGATTATCTTCACATCATCACCGGAGGTTCCAAGAAATGAGTAAGGAAGACGTTTATTATGGATACGCTGGTCGAATTGCGGATATTGATTTGACAAATTCTAAGGTCGATATACTGCCTTTGGATCGTGATTTTGCGAAAGGCTATCTCGGAGGAACGGGGTTTGCTTCACGAATCCTGTGGGAACGAGTCAAACCTGGAACTGATCCCCTTGATCCGAAGAACCCTCTGATATTCGGTGTTGGTCCCGTTACAGGAGCCTTCTTCTCGCCTTCTGGGCGTTTCATGGTGGCGTTCAAATCACCCCTAACTGGCGTATGGGGCGAAGCCCATTGTGGAGGTCATTGGGGCCCTCAACTCAAATACGCGGGGTTTGATATGCTACTTATTCATGGCAAAGCACCCAATCCCGTCTACCTTATGGTTCAAAACAAGGATGTGAGGATTTTGGATGCTTCGCATCTTTGGACTCGTGACACAACCGAAACTACCGATCTCATCAAAAAAGAGCATGGCGACAATGATATTGAAGTCGCATCCATTGGTATAGCTGGAGAAAACCTGGTTAAGTACGC
>JABXGU010000824.1 GCA_016550415.1 archaeon
ACAATATCCGTCTACAAAGACCTCAATGGAACCATAGGCTTCCTAATCTGGGGAGTTGACGGACAAGACACATACTTCGCAGCTAAATGGTTCTGGGACAGTGGAATCTACTATCTACAACAAGAGAACGACGGCGTCACTGACATAATAATAAAAATAAACTACACTCCATGCCCACCAACAGTTAGCATAGTCGAACGCCTCGGAACAATCAGCCACAAAGAACAACACGACTGCCCACCAACAGAATTTATACCTTAAAAAAGCTGACCAAGTCGCAAAAAATCCCCCCTTTCCTTTTTTTCTTTTATAGAAAACACTAGACTGTAGGCAATTCTTCATGCCTGTTTAGATATTCAATTAATTTTTTCCCTTTGAAAGAAATTATATGTATGTTTTGATCAAGAAATATTTTGGCACGTGGGATTGCTTATAATTCTAACTTTAACTCTGTGCGCGCGTATTTCATACAGAAAAGTTAGAAAGACGCTTTAGGAATATAGAGTATAACTACAAATTACACCTGCATACAGGGCAAATTTTTTAAGCGTTCTCCGCTGAACCATCACAGGTGAAATAACTGTAAAAGAAGATGAGTAGAAAATGAATCGAAAAAAGTTAATGATGATTTTGGCGACTACAACAATTATGGTAATGCTATTAGTTCCTATGCTGGTCACTCAGTTAGGTGTTGCTGCAACTTATAATTCAGATTATATGACAGTCGATGGCGTTCTAGCAACCGACGGCTATGTGCTCTGGCCCTTCAATGATGCCAAAAGTTTGAAGATTGGTTTCTCCAAGTATGGAGAGATGATTGACCGGAACACTAAGGTCGGGCTAGAATACGGAGGTACAACAGATCCGTTTGCCACTGAACCAACTGTTGTTGCAGAATACGAGTGGGTTGAAGGCTGGATAATGGATATTACTTATGAGGCAGGGGGCGAATACATGAATGTGTGGGCGTTTGCCCTTCACAGCGATTACGTGAATGACGATAGTATTGACGGGCCTTGGCAGGAAGGCGTCACTGTTCTTCCCACCGATCTTAGCGTGAAAGGTGGCAGGAAGACTAGCGGCGGTGCTGTAACTGATCCCATCACGGTTCTCTATGATGGACCTCGAAGATTTGTTGCTTTATTGCACACAATAGTCTACGAGGATGCTGATCATACGTATCCGTTGGTGGACTTGAAGATCACCGTGGTCTTCAACAAGGTCAAGAAGCAGGTGATACTGTACAAGGATCTCAAGCGGTTGGATACTAGGAAATCTGTAGGAGCGATGCAGATTGAGTTCAGTGAACGTGGCGAATGGGATCTTGGTGCGGGTGCTCCCCCGAAGGCATATGCAGATATCTATGAAGGTCAAGTGACAGAATATGATCACCACTATCAAAGCTGGTACACCAATGCTCCTTCTGGATATGATGGTACATATGATCTGCTTCAGATTATCGATGATGACAGCGACTACATTGCGTGGGCTGCATGGTGGCCTAAGCCTCTAACCAGCTATGTTGAGGCTATCAATCTGATTAATCGAGGGATTATTCTGAACACGATGACCACCTACGAGGAAACATGGACCGTCACTGTCGAACCAAGAACAGTCTTTGTGATCGATGATTATGAGCCAATTCCAGAACCGACGGATAGTGAGCTTGGACTCTGGAGTGAGAATCCGATGGTCTTCGTGGACAACACATTCCAAGTGGAAGATACACATTACACGTACAATGCTGCAACTAACACCATAACGTTCTACCCTGCATACGCAGTGTCTCCTGGTAGCACTGTTATGGCTGTGTACAAGATTGATGCTGGCAAGAATGACATGAGTCAGGAGCCTGGTGTGCCCTTTGCGAATGCTGAGTGGGCATGTGTCATGGATGAGACTACTGATCAGTTCCGTGCTGTAACAGTTTATGGAGTCAGTGACTACAATGACGGCGTGGATGACGCAGGTCCGTCTGGTATAGATAGTGAAATTGACTTCTATATGGATGAGACCTTTAACCCCTATGACCT
>JABXGU010000825.1 GCA_016550415.1 archaeon
AGGGGTTCGAACTCGTCATCGATGAAAAAGGCACTGCAATTCCTGATCGACTCAAACAAAGTCCACGAATCAGCTACAGCTCAGTTACTGTCGGCAGTGTTGTGGATAAGAAGTAAACAGTACTCCGTACAATAGCATTCTGTCAATTTGATACAAAAGAACGAGGTCGTAAAACATCCCATGATATCGAGGTGAATGATGTGAGCGAAGAAGAAAGTAAAGGAGGATCTCTGACAGACGAACTTAAGCGCGAAATTAAACAAGGCGCAAAGCTCGAACATGTCAAAGAGGTAAAATACCAAACCGTTGATTTATCTGCAGAGAAAGCACTCCTCGAAAAGTTAAGAGCTGAAGGGAAACTCGACGAAGAAGATTAGTAACATCTTCTTTTGTGTTAATGCACCTTGCGTTTCTTTTTCTGTGACCATTTGGTCCTATATACTATTTTGATTTCAATTCGATAGGCTGATTTCGATACTTCTGAATACGCTTTTGTATCTCAGCTTTATGTTGCTGAAAAACAGGTCCCGTTCGTAGGATCCATTCCTGAAAATGCTCAGCCAAAGCCTCAGGACTCCACCGGTGTTTTCCTCTATCTTTCCCCCACAAGATTTTAAGAGAAGATCCCTGCATTTGGAGTTCCCCTTTGGCTTGACAAAGTTGGCATTCAACTTGATTCTGGTCACGCAAAATGAAGTACGGCGTTCCACATTGTATACACGCATTTTCTGGTCTAGACAATGTGATTTGCTTACCCGGATCCCGGATTTGTTGAACTACTGCAAATCCTATTTTCTGAGCTCGGGCCATTGTATTCTCATCAAGAAGAACTTCACCAGGCCCGGGGCGGTAAGCAACAAATCGGCCTACTAATTTTAGTTGCAAAATGCCAGCAAGCATTGAAAGCATGGGCAGTGTAAAGGGATCCCAATCGCGAAGACCAGCTGTGGCAATAATTGCTCCAGGACGTGGCATGATTTTTCCAAGCTGAATGCTGAACTCAAAGAGCCGATCGATAAGCAGCTTAATACTGCCTCCGGGTCCGAGGAAATAAGTGGGAGATGAGAGGATGATGGCATCTGCCCATTGAAAATAATTCCAGAGTTCGTGCATATCATCATCTAAGCGGCAAGGTTCTCCCTTGAGGACACAGGCTAAGCAACCCTTACACGGGAGAAGATGAAAATCAGTTAATCGAATTGCCTTAGTTTCCGCCCCGTCTTGTTGAGCTTCGATGAGGGCTTCCTTGACCAACACTTCACAGTTTCCTAATTTTCGGGCAGAACCGATAACGCCTAGCACCTTCAAGACTTGCACCATGGGCTAATCATCTAAGCTTCCTTAAGAGTTTCTAGTTCCAGACCTCGGTTGGAAAATGTGCTTAGAATTTAATACGTAATTTTAAAATCACGCAGGTTGGGATCAAATTCCACATTAGTTATCGTCACGTTGTCGACTCTTGCAGATGGTGAACCGTGATGGAGGAATTGAATAAATTTCTCGATCGCTGAGTCTGGACCTTGAACCAGGCATTCTACTGTCCCATGTCGGTTATTGAGAACCCATCCAACCAGATTCAATTTATGAGCCTCATCACGGGTGTACACCCGAAAGAAGACGCCTTGAACCCGACCATGAATAAATGCCCGAATCGCTCGCACAACTCTTGCCTCATCTCTATATGCGAAAGTGTACCCTAAGAAAATTATCCCTACGATTAATGGTATCAGGCAAATCACCATGGTGTTAGTGGTGGTCGGTTTCGGAATCCTTAAATCAGTCCAACCTCCCAGCCTCATCGAGGATCAGATAATGAGTCCTACAAAACCTTCAATGAATGTTGAGAAAGAAATCACTAATTTTCCGGGTAAAATTGGACGGAGTGATTCTAGACAATGGGTGAAGGTTTGTCCAGGTTGCTTTAGTATCAATATTCAACCACTTACCAACATTTCTGGTACGATAGTCCATGAACAATGGTACTGTCCCAAGTGTGATTATGCTGGAGTAGCCATCGAGGTGAAAATGGAAGACTTGCTTCGCTTCCATCTCCAACAACTAGCGATTCGCTATAATAAAAACCAGAAACCTTCGAGTTTCACGTGATTTTGTGTGTACATTTTAAGCGGGTGGGAATGCCACTTCAGCCGCTGCACCCATCAAGGTCTTAAACAGCAGTTCTTTATTACGGGGATCAATTGCAACCAATCCAATGGTCCGTAATCCCAACAAGCGTGAAACTGTATCGGGTAATAAGGCATCTTTGAGGTCTTGCTTGTTGGCAATCGCCCAGATTAAGGCTCCATCAGTCCATTTTTGGATGATGGGGATGAGTTTTCGAGTAGACATGACATTCTTCAAGGTTGAGTCAGTCACCATCAGCACTACGTCAGTTCCTCGCAGATAATCCTTCCATTTGGGCACAAGCAGTTCTTGCCCAGGGAAATCCCAGACAGCTAGTTCATAAGGGCCGAGTTTAGCGGTACGCATTTCTTCAACATAAACGGCCATTGTAGCAATGTGGTTCAAGTCGGCTCGTCGAGTCATCAACATCTTGAGGATGGTTGTTTTACCAACTCCCCCTTCACCAAGTAATACTATTTTGAGAGTGGAAACAATTGCCTGATCAAGAATTGGACCGAGACCCTGAAAGACTTCAGAGTTTCGATTGCTTTTGAAATCCCAGATCTGTTTCGC
>JABXGU010000826.1 GCA_016550415.1 archaeon
AAATTCTTCAAGTCCAGTAACTGGTCCATAGGGTGAGCCTAGGAGGAGTGCGTCAACATCAGTTAGAAACGTAGCATTGATTGGTCCAGAAGTGGTCTTTAGTGTCCAGCCAAGGCTTGTAACCCATGTGTCAATATCTGAGACTGCTTTTGTACCACATCCGTAAGCTGTGCTGAGGGCAATTGTATAGGGGCCAGCAGCTGCAACCGGTCTCTGTTTAGTCATTGCGAGTCCAGTAGACATTAGTAGTAAGAAAGCGAAAACCAGGAAAATCGATTTTGTTTTTGACAACTTTATTTTTCCCACCTTCAGGTAAACACCTGAAAAAGGTTACAACTTGTAGAACGTTACTCCTTTAAAGGCTTGCTGGTTATAAAAACTCTTAACCTTATAATAGTCTATTATCCGAATTGAGTAACTAGTATTCACTGTTCTTCTAATTCAGTTATTACTTCTATTAATTTCTTCTATACTTTTATGACCTTGAGCGATGATTTCAAATTGACTCATAATTTCTTGATATTTGGTAATATCTTAATAGTAGAAGATTCATACGCAATGATTGATGGTTTAGTATGGTCTCTTCGTCTTCATCCTTCAAATTGGGAACATTTCTTCTTCTATTCATGCTAGCTTTTTCTTTTACTATACAGCCGAATACGGTACTAGACATAGATGATGCACAAGAACAGGATATCTTATCATCAACAAATATCAAACTCGCACCACCTGGAATTCAAGCAAAGGTAAAATGGCCTCTTATCGGTCACCCTGCAATAATGCTAAATGGTTCCACTTTTGAAGCTCGCATAAGTGGACCCGATAACATCTCACTCACGGATTGGAACTTCACTCTCTACAGAGAGTATCGCAATCACAGCTTAACCTATGATACACCAATATATAACGCTACAACTCTTGAATGGTCTATCAACCTAACAATTCCCACTGCAGCAGAATATGACCTTTATGATTTACAGGTTGGCTTAACAGATGGTGTTAACAACTTAGAGTTGACTGAATGGAATGCAGTACAGGTCAGGTATGAATATCCTTCTAATCTTACAATCTTCCATATCACAGACACCCACCAAGTTCCAAGTTGGAGTGAAATGAGTGAAATAACATTAAATTCAATATATCAAGCTTCAATGGCAGGGGCAGACCTAATCATCTACACTGGTGACCTGACCCAAGATGGCACAGTATCTTCTTTCAACACCTTTAGGAATATGCTCAGACAGAGCAGAGTGCCAACATTTGTTTGCCCGGGTAATCACGACAAAGATGAAAAAGGCTTGAGTGACTATAGCACATATAGCTCTATTTTCGGTCCTGATTACTATACTGCTAATTTTGGACCTGACATATTTCTTGTTATGGCAAACTCTGGAGCCTCAGGATTTCTTAACTTTACCCAGATAGGATGGATTGAACGGGATATGGCTGCCAGCACCGCTCAACTGAAAATAATGGGATTCCATCATCCACTCTACTACGTACGTGAACCCCCGTATGATCCATATAATTTCTTTTTGGATGATGCAGAAGCAACTGAGTTAATTCGTATCTGTGACGATTACGATGTTGATATAGTCCTAACAGGGCATCTACATAATGACCGGGTGGATCGCGTCAACGATACTTTATGGATTTTAACCACATCATGTGGTGGTGGTTGTTGGACGGATCCCACTGATCCTGGTATGCATAAGGAGGGCTACCGTATAATCGAAATCGAAAATAACATTCCTGTGAGTTGGAATTACACTCCATCTGTAGAATGGTCATGGCCATGGGATGAAATTCAGATTTCAAGAACTCCAAGGTACATACACGACGTGGATGTGGGTGCTTATACGTATATTTGGAATAATCGCACAGAACCTATTACTAACCAAATCGTAGATTTCCTTGTTTGTCCTCCAAGC
>JABXGU010000091.1 GCA_016550415.1 archaeon
ATTTGTCAACAGATATTATGAAGGAAGAGCAAAAAAATAAAAAACGCTACAACCATGGTGTCGAAAAATTTTACACTATGAATACTTATCATATCTTTTTATTTTACAAGTAATTATAAGATTTTTAAGAACAAAAAAGATCGAATAGTGTCGAGAATCTTTACAGTTTCAATTTTCCCTTATTTTACAAGGAGTTAAGTAGGTTTTTGGTAGCAAAAAAGACCGGATGGTGTCGAGAATCTTTACACTTTTCAGTTTTCCTTCATAACATTCGAGCGCGTAAAATATGGGAAGACCTACTCCAACAAAAATTTTATTACATTGTCATTGCTGGACTTATCTCGATGAGAAAAATTTAATTTACGAAAATTACGTATATTGGCGTGAATCTTGCTATATAAATTGAGAGGGTTTTTTGCTGTATAACTCAGTTGCTATTCTTTCTGTGTAAAGCCAAACCCATCGCAAGACGGGGACGGAAAGCCACGGGGCTCCGGATTGGTGATTGGTGATTGGTGATTGGTGATTGGTGATTGTTGATTGTTGATTGTTGATTGTTGATTGAAAGAACCAGTCGTCAATCGTCAATCATCAATCCAAAGTCGGCCGGGTTGCCTGGAGAAGGTAGCCCGGCTTTTTTTATGGCTGAGATGGTAGATGAAAGGAGGTGATGCCCCTATTATGTATCAAGCTAAAAGAAAATTCGTTGAAAACTCATGTTTAGTAGAGGACAAGGTTGAAACCTGACTCTACTGCGCAATCGTGATGATTGCGTGACGTTACGAATTATATTCAGAGGAGGTTGTATTATGATCAAAAGATGGATAATAACATTAGGTGTCAGTGTAGTATTGATAGCGGGAATCGTCGGATCGGCAGACGCATATACCGCTAGCGTGTCGTATTTTTTCGAGGGCATCGATCTGGATACCGGGGAGGTCTATCTTGAACGGACAGTATTGGTCGTTTTTCAGGGAGAACCACCACAAGATATCGACGAGATTCTCAAGCCGTTGGTAGACTTTTACCTTAATTTCGCCGATCCCTTGATAGACTCTTACTTTGAGTTCGATCCCTCGGTAGACTTTTACTTCAAGTATGATCCCACTGCGGGAATTTCTCTTGTATTTGTTCCTGATGATGATGACCCTACTCGGATTGTCGGGATGTCTCTGCTTAACATACCCTTCGAAGACGTTGATTATAGTATGATGGGAAGTCTTCTTTTCGATGAGCTTTCCACTGTCTCCATAATCAATAACCCCACTTTGGCGCTCCTAACCGCAGATGAAAGATATTTCAAGATCGGCAACTTTGAACAGGAGGATTGGATGGAATGCTTCGAGGTCGAGGAAGTGATCCCTGAACCCTCGACACTTCTGCTCCTTGGGTTGGGATTGCTCGGTCTCGTGAGGATTGGAAAATGGAGAAAACACATAAAAAGAAGAATAAAAGGAACGCTAAAGCTCCTGCTCCTGACAGTGATTGCCGGAACGACAGGGGTGCTGTTAGCGGGCGGCGCACAGCCCGTTGCCGCTCAGGATAATGCCTGTGAAATTGACCTGCAAAACAACACCCACACCTGCGACACCGTACCGGCTATTAGCTTCATTTATGGCCCAACAGCCGGGACACTTGCTAATGAAGTCGTTATGAAGATCACGCTTGACCCCAACACCACTGGTTACACAAAAGCCCGCTTTGATATCGAATATGGAGGCGCGCCCGCTACCGGTGACTTTACGGTAAATATTGGTGACTCGCAATCGAATGGCGGCGGTGGCGGCGATAGCGGCCATCAGAGTAACGATGCCGAGATGGACATATACGGCACAACAATGAGGATCTATCCAAATGACGCTGGCGGCATTCCGCCCCTGTTGGAGAGAACGAACATTGTGACTGGAGGAACGACCCTTTCCCTGGATGTGAGTGATAACCGCTTAGTCTGGGATAATCACAGTGGGGAAGCAGGTCAGCTTGATTCGGAATATTTGTATGCCCTTAAGGGTCAACCGGATTCGGAAGGGCCGGTCAATCATGATATCTACGCTGCTTTCAACCGATCCATTGGGAGCGCCGATCGCTATGGGGCTGGGGTGACAAAAGTGACAATCACGCTGAGCCAGAATCGATTTCTGTATGTTCATTTGGACGAGATTTTGGGTGATGCGAACGCTGAAAACGAATTGCTTCAATATGTTGAAGAAAGAGACATCAATTGTTTACTCGTATATGGATTATATTGGATTTTGCCTGGCAGAGATTCAGAATTAGCCGCGTTTATTGCGAAAGCAAGAAATCATGGCATCGAAACTGTTACAGCTATCGGCGAAAAAGCCGCTTCTTTTGACAAAGTAGAAACCTATCATAATAACCACCCTGACGCGTCAGAACGATTTGATGTCTATAACCTGGAATTTGAATATTGGATTGATAGGATGGTTGAGGATCGTGAGCCGCCTGATGGATATTATTGCAGAACATATCTTAAAAAAAATGGATTCGCTTGCAACAGAGAGGGCGGTTTTGCCTTTTATCTCGAACAATTAGAGGGAATGAGAGCGTTAGCTGATGCATCCTCAGCTCCCATCCTGGTAGAAACTTATATAGACTGGCCTACACAGGAAGAAGCCGTCCAAATAGATGCATTGACCGATAGAGTGTTATTAGACGCCTATAAACCTGACCCGTATTCTACCTTTGAGTATACGGAGGAAAGGCTGCAATATTTCGCTTCCAACTGTCAAACCACTGATATTTCGATTATTTTCGCGTCTAAGCCTGAGTTTATGCAAACATGGCTTGAGGACAATTGCATGAGACGCGCAGAACAGATTTACCGGGACGATTATGCAGCGGCAAGTGGAACATGGAAATCGTATATTAACCTCGTTGGCTTTACGTACTTCAAATACTCCTACGCGTTAGATGTTACGCTCGATTGTCAAAGCCCTAATGTGTGTGATAGCATTACAGATATCCCCAAAAAAACTGAGTGCGAAGCCTTAGTTGCGCTTTATAACAGCACCAACGGGGGGTATTGGCGTGTCAACAGGGGTTGGCTGGAGACAAACACACCTTGTAGTAGTTGGGCGGGAGTGGAGTGTAATGATGATGGGTATGTTACAGATCTCTTCTTGCCGTACAACCAACTGAGTGGGAGTATTCCGCCGGAGTTAGGCAACCTTGCTAAGTTGGAAGAACTCCGGCTGAAAAACAACCAACTAAGTGGGAATATTCCGCCGGAGTTAGACAACCTTACCAATCTGAAGGTACTCAGCCTGTTCTCCAACCAACTGAATGGGAGTATTCCGTCGGAGTTAGGCAAGCTTGCTAAGTTGGAAGAACTCGGGCTGTCTGGCAATCAACTAAGAGGGAATATTCCGCCGGAGTTAGGCAAGCTTGCTAAGTTGGAAGAACTCTGGCTGTCTGGCAATCAACTAAGTGGGAATATTCCGCCGGAATTAGGCAACCTTGCTAAGTTGGAAGGACTCTGGCTGTCTAACAATCAACTGAGCGGAAACATTCCAGCGGAGTTAGACAACCTTACCAATCTGAAGGTACTCAACCTGTCCCTCAACCAACTGAGTGGGAGTATTCCGCCGGAGTTAGGCAACCTTACCAATCTGAAGGTACTCAACCTGTCCTCCAACCAACTGAATGGGAGTATTCCGCCGGAGTTAGGCAAGCTTGCTAAGTTGGAAGAACTCTGGCTGAAAAACAACCAACTAAGTGGGAATATTCCGCCGGAGTTAGGCAACCTTGCTAAGTTGGAAGGACTCTGGCTGTCTGACAATCAACTGAGTGGAAACATTCCAGCGGAACTCGGTAACCTTGTCAATCTGCAATTCCTCTACCTGAACGGTAATCAAGAACTGAGTGGCTCATTACCAGCGACCCTGACAAAACTTACTTGGTTATGGGATCTTTATTTCTATGGTACGAACTTGTGCGAGCCACAATATGACGCTTTCCAGTACTGGCTGAACCATATTGTTGGCCAGTATGGTACTACGGGTTTGAAGTGTATTTCAGAGGTGTGTGCCAGCGTGACGGAAATCCCGCGAGAGGAATGTGACGCCCTAGTTGCGCTTTACAACAGCACCTCCGGCGAAAATTGGAGCAACAAGACCGGCTACTGGGGCCAAACAAGCACACCTTGCAACTGGTATGGGGTAACCTGTAGTGGTGGCTCTGTTACAGACCTCGGTCTGGCCGAAAATCAACTGATCGGAAACATTCCAGCGGAACTCGGTAACCTTGTCAATCTGCAACACCTTTACCTGAACGGTAATCAAGAACTGAGTGGCTCATTACCGGCAAATTTGACCAATCTCACGTCGTTACAGTCATTCAAGTTTAATGATACAAACTTGTGCAGACCACAAGATACAACGTTTCAAAACTGGTTGGATGGTATCTCTGATGTAGATGTAAATGTAGATGAAACTGGTATGGCTGTGACTTGTACAAATCATTTTAGATATGAGGATTGGGGTGGTACATGGCACGATGTTGATCAAAATGGTGATTACGGCTGGGCCGCCATCGCATCAAATGTCCTGGCCTGGACGGAGTGGGGGACTTCTCAATTAGACTCGGCAGAGAAAATCTTGGGTGATTTCAGGAATCATTGGACACCTGGCAACGGTTTGATGAAATCCGGCTGGCAGTGGTGGTTTGACGGAAGTATGGAAACCCCATCCGGCGGAGGATGGACCTGGGCTGCGGTGTCTGGCGGTGGAGGCCATTGGCTAAACTATAACTTCCTCAATCAGTATGAGTATTGGGGCAACTGGGAGGCGATCCAAGGGATCGAACACTATCTTAAAAACGGCTACGGTGTAAGCATCACAGCCTATCCGGACTTTACAGATCCAGGACACGCTTTCACCGTCTGGGGATATGAGTCTCATCCGGACGGGATGATTACAAGTCTCTGGATGACTGATTCAGCGGACTCTGAACAGAAACTTGATCGGTTTTCATTGAGCTATAATCCTGATATATCCCTGTGGTACATTAATGATGGAGAGTATAGTGGATGGCATATCGGAGGAGTCCAGGCCCTCAATCGGAAAGATGCCCTCAACGAGCCTGATACTTTCGTGATAGCAGCCATTTCAGCCCCCCACGGAGGCATCTCACCCGAAGGGAACGAACGGGTACAACAAGGGCAAAATAAAACCTTTATTGTAGGTCATCCCAGTTATTCACTTCAGGAACTTCTCATTGATGGGGACGATAAGAAAGTGGACTGTGTTCCAACGGGAGCCGGGACGTGTGAATATACGTTTGAAAACGTGAGCGAAAACCATACAATTCAGGCGATTTTTCTAACAGAGCCTGAGATGATCACAGTGAAGGCGAGTGCAGGAACCGGTGGTAGCATCTTACCCAATGGAGACGTAAAAGTAGCGAAGGGGGAAGACCTGACTTTCACGGTCACCCCCGGTCCTCGCGATCCTAATAAACCCGAACATCCCGGATACCGGATCATGGATGTCCTTGTAGATGGGAAATCCCGGGGCCCTGCGATAACGTACACGCTTCCTTGTTTCAAACTAACGGAGTCTTCCTTAGAAGCGTTAAGGAATGAATCGGGGGAGCCGCCTGAATTTGACGACTTACAATTCCTTAAAAATCAGCAATTCTGCACGAAAGAAGGATTTTTGGAGGCTGTACGAGCCTACATGGGACCAGTGAAGACTGCTGTGTATAAAGTACTTATTTTGAAACACGCGCTTGAGGAGAATCGTGAAATCGAGGCCAGGTTCACTGAAAAGACAAACCTCCTTGCTGTTGTTAGGAAAAAGTGTATTTGCTTAGAGAGCCATTCAGACGGATCCATAGTTGAATGGGAGGAGGGGTGTGGTAGCATGCCTCAACTGATTGATGCCGAGGTTTTCGTAGGTGATCAGGTCCTTGGGCCTGAGGCTGATCAGAGCGTTGTTCCGTTCTCAAAATCCAGGGCGTTGGTGCTGAGAGTGGCCCCGGGCAGGGACGACGTGGGCTGGCTGCCCTTCTTGCTAAGATGGGAGAGAGCAGACGGTACGATCGTGGAAGGAACAATCTCCACGGAAGAAGACCTTATTTTGCGCCCGGTCATCGGATGCACGGGGGGGGCCGGAAGATGTCACCATTAATCTGATTGTCAAAAATATGAATAATGAGGGTTTGTTTCCCTCTCGGTCCCAAACTGATTTTTACGTAAGTATTCATTCCCCTTCCCCTAACCCCTCCCACCAGGGGAGGGGGATCTTTAACCACACAGATCGCAAGATTTCCCCTA
>JABXGU010000827.1 GCA_016550415.1 archaeon
ATAAATGGAAAAGTACCTAGTAAGAACATCGAAAAAATCATTGTCAATAGTACCAAAGAAGATAGATTGGATTTTGTATTCCCCAACAGAGTCCACCCTATGGAAAGTCACTCGGGTTGCAATTGAAGGAATCACTTAATTTTGAATATCCTTTGCCACGTGTCGAAAACCCTACAAAATTTGGATAAAGATTAGCGGAGATATAAGTCTACGCACACTAAGTTAGTTCTGTCAATTAATTTTGTTAATGCTGGATTCAAGAATCTAGATTATTCCGAAACTTCTATAACCATACGTTAAGCAGAAGCAAAAACACGGGCCAGTGGCTAAGCCAGGTATAGCGACAGGCTCTTAACTTGTTGGTCGTGGGTTCAAATCCCACCTGGCCCGCCATAATCTCAGTTTTCAGGTATTCCTACTTTGATAATTTGTTAAGCCTTGAGATTATCTCTTCAGCTTCACTCATTGTTCTATCTAATAGTTCCTTAATAGTGGGAATGTCTTTGACCAATCCTACACCCTGACCACAGGCAACAACTCCAAGGTCAATATCCCCTTCTTTGTACATCTTTTCTGCCTTATCTCCAGAGGCGGCATCAATGAGTTTGAATAGTGGTGCTCCTTCAGCCTCAAGTTCAATCACATACTGCACTGCCTTGTTGTTCCAAAATCTGTGGGTATTCCCAACAGAACGCAAGGCTAGGGTCGTATCAGTTTCCTTTGCATCAATGAATGCCTGCTTGAGATTGTCATGAATAGGACACTCCTTCGTAGTCAGCATTCTAGTACCCATAATAACTCCTTCAGCACCCAGTGCCAAAGCTGCGGCAACACCTCTGCCATCTGTTATTCCGCCCCCAGCAATGACAGGGACATCCAAGGCATCAACTACAGAGGGAGTCATTACCATTGTTCCTATGTCTAAGATTCCAGTAGCTCCACCATTCTCATATCCAACAACTGTTACAATATCTGCACCCAGAGATGCGCCTTTCTTCGCATACCTTACTCCAGCGCACTTGTGAATCCAGATTGCACCTCCATCCCTGAATTTAGGGACTAGGTCTTCTGGAGCTTTGTGACCGCTTGTTTCAATGATCTTTGCACCCGCAGCTAATGAGGCATCCACATAGTCTTCTAGCTTATCTTGAGGCATTAAAGCAGGGAACAAATTGATATTTACAGCAAATGGTTGGTCTGTAAGAGATTGTGTTTTTTCAATCGCAGCACTTAGTTCATCAGGAGATTTGAAATTCGCACTAGCTAATACTGCACAGGCTCCAGCATTACTGGCTGCCGCAACAAATTCGGGAGTAGTAATCCTTGCCATGGTTCCTACTATAATCGGATATTTACATCCCAACATTTCTGTAACTTTTGTCTTTATCATCTAGCTCACACTCGCATCCTGCAACTAGGAAAATGTGCTCATAGATAAATGTGCCAGTAGAACAGCTTAGTTTCAGAGTATTTCTCGAAGAATCTTCAACATCGCCTTTTCTAGAAAGTTTTGA
>JABXGU010000828.1 GCA_016550415.1 archaeon
AGGGAAGAGACTTTCAACCGTTTCGAGACATGTTGAATGAAAGTTTTGAGAGTTGTTTCTTTTGGTACCTCACAGGTTCGACCAAGAGGAACACTAGTTCCACCAATAGGTGTATTGAAAACATTTGTTACTTTGAATCCAAGAACATGGGCAAGTACATCGTTTAAGCCACCATCGACTGCAGCCCAATTATAATGTAGTACGTAAACCGTGATATTTCGTTTTAGCAAATGCTGAAGAAGTAGATGGGGAAGACCTGTCAATCTACGAAGGGACCGGCGAAAAGGTGAACGATGGGCAATGATGAGGGAGGCTCCAATTTCTCCACAATGAATGGCGATTGGAACTGTCACATCAAGACATATAACAGCTGTAGAAACTTTAACGCGTTTTTGTTTGGTTTCATCGCCAATACCTACTTGCACACCATCAACATCGCCTGGAGGTACAAAGGATAATGGTGCCAGTTTGCCCAAATGAGAGAATATCTTCCAGAGTGTTGCCATAAGACATCAACTATGCATACATTGCTACATTTATGGTCTTTATTCTTTGCAGGGAGAGAAGAATATTATTCAATAGTTTTTTATCCTGCAATTCAAAGGCAACGAAAAGGAGAATATAGAACGTGGATGCGAAGAGTGACCAGCGTGAAATCAGTCGAGAAGAAGCTGCAGCAGACGTACTAATCCTTTGGGAAGAAAAATACCCTTCACTCCGCAGTGCACTCCGTCACTTCTCGAAAGTTCAAAACATCAAGGATTGGCATATTCGCACCGCAATTCATGGTCTTGTTTTTGAAACCATCCGCCGACTGAACACCATTGATTGGGCACTTAACTTTGTACTAAAGAAGACTAATCTTGATGAACTTGATAATCTGACACGCAATGTCTTGCGTACTGCTACATACTTGATTCTCTTTGGAAATGCAAAAGCACCTCTTGTCACAAATGAAGCAGTTACTATTGTCAAACGGCGTAATAATAAGAAAATTGCAGGATTCTGCAATGCAGTTCTACGGAAAATACAGGCATTGAACCTTGAGGAATTATATTCCTCTTTCTCCGTGGATAAGCAGACAACACTGAGAAATAGTGTTCCTCTCTGGCTCCTAAAAGAAATTAAGCAAATTTTGGGACCAGACGAGACTCGAAAATTCCTGGAGTCAGTATTAGAAAATCCTAGTGTTTATGTCCGTGTCAATACGCTTCTATGCCCAGTGAAAAAGGCAGTTAGGGATCTGGAAAATGAGGGGTTCAAATGCACACCATCACCACGACTTTCTGAGATGTTAAAATTACAGAGGGGAACTAAGCCGGTTACACATACACAATCCTATCAGGAAAATAAGATATATCTACAGAGCCTTTCAAGCGCGCTTGTCTCCCGGGTAGCGAATCCACCTTCATCAGCCATTATTATTGATCTATGTGCTGCCCCGGGAAGCAAAACCTCTCATCTTGCCCAAATTATGGGTAATAAGGGTAATATCATTGCCATAGATAATGCACCATTACGTGTTAAAGAACTACAAAGAAACTTGCATAGGTTGGATGTCCGAAATACACACACAATATTAGCCAATAGTTTCAAGCTACCCTTATGTAAGAATTTTAATTCCGAATATGTGCTAGTTGACCCGCCCTGTAGCAATACTGGTGTTATCCAAACACGTCCAGAAGCAAAATGGAATATGAACCCGAAATTGATTCGAAAAATCCGCCGAGTCCAAAAGGCCCTACTTGAGGTTGGTAGTTTTTTGGTCGCTTCGAGTGGGTATCTTATCTATTCGACTTGTTCGATAACCCTTGATGAGAATGAAAACCTCATCCATGATTTTCTCTCTTCACAACCCGGCTTTGAATTGGTAAAGACTGACCCATGGATAGGCCAAGCTGCATTCAAAGGGTTAGACAAATGTCAGCGACTGTTTCCTCACAGAGATGACACAGAAGGCTTTTTTGTAGCGAAACTCCATCGCCAAGGTAATAAAACCTGACAACAAAATATCTGATGACCATAATTGCAAATATGGAGTATAGTTTGATGTGTGTGAAATGCATCAGCACAAATAATCATCATTTGCGCCCTATTTCATTATTAGGACTATCATTGACTCATTCTTATTAACAGATTCAGATGATTATGCCAATGTTTTGTGAAGGTTTTGTAATACTTCCACTTAGGGAATAAGTGCTTCAAGAGAATTGTACCTACTAATTGCTGCATCAGTCCACGTGTTCCGTATAGTGGTAAGGAAGCTAGGATTAGAATCTAGTTGAGAGTTAATAGAGATTGCATAGGTTTCAGTGAAGGTTGTTGAATCCCAAGTAAGGGGAGCACCTAATTGTGCAGCAAAGGATTCGAACTCTGCCTGACTAATTGCCATGTTCAAATAAGCCTGTACCAGTTTATTCCAACAATGTCTAAGATCGGCTTGAGCGTCATTCAAGACTGCGTCAAAGTAATACATTAGCGATAGTTCATAGGAAAGGGCAAGACTTACGTTGAAAGTAATATAGGTGTTGGCTAGCGTTTCGTTATATATTTCATAGAGGAATTCTAGGTTATATCCAATGCCAGTCTGGAAGGCTGATTCCAAAACAGGTAATCGGTTAATTTCCTCTCTTAGCCATTGTTTTTGTCCATCATCACTCAAGACCCAGTCGATAAAAGCTTCAGCAGCATCTTGGTCGCTGGTTGTGCCGCAAATAGCGATAGGATCGCCATTGATGACTGAACCATTAACTGGGATTCGATATTCTGTATTAGGATTACTTAGCATAGCAGTATATCCATAGAAGTCGATAGATACAGCAACGCCAGTGTTGTTATTTTTCACAGGTAATAGAGCTAGTTCTATTGAGGTCGTCAAATTTCCAGAGTTGCCCACCATTCTAGTGAGTATTTCCCACCCCTTCACCCAACCAAACTTCTGAATGATAATTTCATAAATACGAGTGCAGCTTGTCGAGCCTACTGAATTTCGCATTGAGATGGTTGGTGTTATTGGCAGGAATTGACCATATTCAGCACTCGTTAGGTTCTCCCAATGCGTTGGAAAAGGCAAGCCATGAGATGAGAGCCAAGCCTTATTGATGGTAAACCCAAAAGTGCTGAAGGCTGATGCACACCATACAACATCACCGTCGTCATCGAAGCGTTTCATATTAGCTCCGCCAATTGTGTCATTAACACGTTCTAAAGCTGCCAGCATGCGATTACTGTTCAATTTCACTAGAAATCCCTTGTTATAGAGATTATTGAAGGTTTGTGGTCCACCTCCAAAGATAATATCTGGGCTGTAAATTTGAATATCTGTAGGCCAAGATTCCGCGCTAGTTGTAATCCAGTTAATATCCGAAATATTATGCTCCTTCGCTTGCGAGGAATTGAGAAAAGCTTGTTCCATATAAAATTTAATACTGAAATCGTGCCGAGTGAGAACTTTCAAGACTTTGCCTGGTGCTTCAGGCAATGCCTTTGGTATAAAAACCCAGACTATTAGAGCGCTGTCGATGATAATAAAAGCCAATATCAGAGCATAGAGTTTTGTTTTACTATGCTTTTTCATTGCCATAGTTTCGTAGAACTCCCAATTTTCTCATCAACTAAATATTAAACCTAGAAAAGGATATTCCGCTTAGGAGATGATTGCGGCATTTTAAAAGCATTCTGGTATTCTGTAAAGATTTCGCAGACCAAAAACACTTTTTCTAGTTAGGCTACTAGATGAAAATTGGCCAAAGAGATATTCGAACAGGTAATGAAAGCTGCTGGAATGGTTTCTCAAGGCACGCAGACCGGACAGTTTTCACTAATAAATCCAGTTTCATAGCCTTGGATTTGGGTTTATTTGGCTTTGATTCTTCTCGCAGGGTCACTGTCATGAATCCTTCCTTAACTTCCTTATCACCAATGACAGCAACATAAGGTATCCATTGTTTTGCTGCCTCTCTAACCTTCCAGCCAACAGTCTTTC
>JABXGU010000829.1 GCA_016550415.1 archaeon
CCCAAAGAACTCATTATGAAGCCCCCATTCTATCCTAAACCAATATTGTAGATAGATGCAACAAAGGATATAATTTTAGTGAACCATATTAAATATTGTACTGTCTGGAATCAATAAAGGTGCTGGGCTTTGTTAGAAATTGAATCTTTGATAGGATCCTTGAAAAAGAACCGAGTGACGATTGAAGAAATCTCCTCGACAACACTGAAGGAGATGAAAATCCTCCTCACAGATAACGACCGCTTATTAGAATTTATGGTGAATCTGCAGGAGCAGTGGACTGAAAAACAATCAACACAGGAAGCATTGGACCAAGAAATTGATGTCTTAGATGGAGAAATTGCAGGTACTGAACAGGAGAAAAACTCGCTAGAAACTACAAGCAAAGAACAAGAAACCACTGCTAAACAAACAAAAGACCATCTCACAGAACTGGAAAAAACCTTGGAAGAAGCTGAAAAAAAGTTAGAACATCTTCAAGATGAATTGAGAACTACAGAATCAGCAATCAAAGATAGTGAGGTTTCTAGTTCTCAAAGTCAAGACCAGTTGGAAAAAATGAGTCAGGAACAAGAAACAGCGATTGATAAAATCCGGGTAGAAATTGGAACCTTTGAAGGACAAGCTGCTGCATTGGAGTCAAAGTATAAGGCGCTACGGTTTTTGCTGAAGGAGGAACTCATCTCTATGCCGGAAGCAAAGGTCGCAGAACATTTGAAGGGCTTAGAGACAACGACATTGGACCATCTTCAGAAAGCAACACTTCTCACCCGTTTGAGCGTAATTGAAGTGTTAGAGCAACTAGCTAAACGGCAGGTAATAGAATTCAAAAGAGATACGGAGAAGGTGAAGGTTCTCAAACCCATTGATCTGTAGGAGAGATGAGCAAAAATCTTGGGGGTCAAGAATTTATGGTAGAGTTGGAACAGATTCGGAGCATTTTGAAAGAAAAACAGTCCAAGCTGGAAGCCCTACGGGCATCTGCGGATAAGCAATTGGCAGCCTTGCTTAAGGAACTGCAGGGAGCGCTTCAAAGCCTCCAAAGCATTGAATCACAGACCATAGCAGCAGATAACAAAATTCGAGATCAGAAGGAACAAATAAATCATAAACAGGAGAAACTGACGCAGTTACGAGAAGCAGTGGTTGGACTTGAAGCAAAAATCGCTGAGTTATACACAATCCTAGGTGACGAGCAACAACGTGTGGCAAAATTAGAAGCAAGTCTTTTGGAAAGACAAGGTCGCATTGAAGTTGCTGAAGAGGAATCAAAGCAACGAAAAGACCTTCTTGCTGAGCTTGAGGAAAAGGGCAAAGAGCAGCAACTAGAGATTGGTAGAAGAAAGGAGGAGTATACTCACAATCTCGAAAGACAAAAAGCAGAGCTGCTGAAAGCTCAAGAAGGGATACAACATCTGAGAGAAAAGAATCCAATAGCTGATTACTTATTAGCCGAGGGATCAGAACCGCCAGAGCTGGATATCATTGCATTGCTAATCCAAAAAGAAGAAGTGCCTTTGGAAGAGTTGAAACGAGTTGTGAAGGTTCCCCCGGCTCTGGCAACACGGACAATTGGAAACCTAGAAACAAAAGGCATCCTAAAAGTTAGTGATAAGGGACTAGTTCGCTTGGTAGAATCCTTGTAATGATATGCCATTCTCCATTTAACAATCTCTTCCTTAGGTTTCATATATTCTAGCAATTTCGTTCAAACCATCAACTATAAGGCAAAGGGATTTAGAATGGAAACATAACCCTTAGGATGGGATGGAGCGCTAGTGCCCAATAAACCTGATAGACCATTATCACAATTGAGTAAGAATTCTACTTCATCCTATCCAGCCAAACAATTGAAGAAAATGCTCAAAGGGCAGCCATTTGAGAAGCCACACACAAATCATCACCTCATTGTAGGCGATAGTAGAAATATGTCTGAAGTACCAGATGCTTCAGTACATTTAGTGGTTACTTCTCCACCATATCCTAAAATCGAACTCTGGGATGGCCTTTTTCATAGTCAGGGTCTTCATACATTTGATGAACAGCACGAGTATCTTGCTAAAGTGTGGGAAGAATGCTACCGGGTGCTAACCAATGGAGGAATGGCTTGCATCAATATTGGTGATGCACTCCGCAAAATCGATGGAACATTCCAGCTTTATCCCAACCACACACGGATCACCGAGCATTTTGAAAGAATTGGCTTTACAAGCTTACCCTACATCCTATGGAAGAAACCAACCAAGAAACCCAACGCATTTATGGGTTCCGGGTTTCTCCCACCAAACGCCTATGTGACTCAAGATTGCGAATTCATCCTCGTTTTTCGTAAAGGTCAACCTCGATCATTTCCTCCAAAAGATCTATTCCGCTATGCCAGCCACTATACACACGCACAACGTAATGCTTGGTTCACTCAAATCTGGAAGCTTCCTGGGGCACGGCAAGAAAACAGCAAATTGGATCGCCGGGTTGCAGTTTTTCCTGAAGAAATCGCTCACCGCTTAATACGGATGTTTTCCATTATTGGAGATACAGTTATTGATCCTTTTGTTGGGACTGGCACCACAATGAAAGTTGCAATGACGCTTCATAGGAATAGCATTGGTTATGAAATTGACAAGCGACTTGTTTCTACAATCATGGAACGGCTAATTGAGGGAGGAGCAGAAGAAACAGAGAATATTCAGGACTCTTCTTTATCAAGAGATTTACTGAAGATTACCAGGCGCTAGGCACATTCTAAAAAAAGGGAGAAGGAGGGAATCTCCCTCCATGGGATATCAGAGCTAACACTGTACGGCAATCCATACCCACCATTTTGCAGCGGTCGGATCTGAAGAAACATAGCCAAATCCGTGCAAGTGATCGTTGGATGGACAATTTGTTGGAGGATTCCATGGGTCATTGGCTTCAGTTGCGTAGAGTACTGCAACCCATTTGCTGCTTCCTTCAGTGTTCTTTCCAGCCTTGAACCATGCATCTTTCACAGTTAATCCATCTTTCATGTATGTGGCCCATTTTTCGCCTCTATCTTTTACGTCACCTGCTGTTGTGTCAAATCCTACTATCATATGTACACCGTGGAGTGCATTACCCCATCTGGAGAACACGTCACGCCCATCAATTGACCATTGAAGACAGTTGCATGCATCTAGTCCTATCCATTCCAGGTCTCCGTCACCCCATTTTGCCTCATTCCAGACCAACCATTTGTCATCATAATCTGTGGTGAATAGGAAGCCATCGGGGTGTCCATGTCCGCTGAACATTGCGATATCGACTGTGTCTATGTAGATGTAGTCGGTTCCACCATTAGGAGCTGTTTGGAATTTGAAGTCTTCTTCCCAAGCTAGATTTTCAAGCCATTTGAAGTTCTTGTTCCAGCCAGAGTAGCTTCCAATCTTGTTATAGAAGTTCACTGCAAGATCATCAGCGTTTGGTATATGTTTTCCACTGGGATAGGTCAAGGCTTCAACGCCGACTTCTTTTATGCCGTCATCGTATTCGGTTAGTGAATCTGCAAAGACAATGTTGCCATAATCTAGTTTTGCGGCAAAGGGATTAGCATTGGTCATAGGTAGCAGGAGGTAGCTGGCGGCTACAACAGCTATGAATAGCAGTGCTAATCCTCGCATCTTCTTTCTACGGGAGATGAGTGAAGCGCTGCCGATTATGGCTAAAGCGATGATTACTACTGTTTCGATGCCTATCCAGGGAATACTTCGTACCACAACATTGACAAAGATGGTATCTTTGCACTCGAAATCATTAGCGTCTACTACTGTCAGAGTTATCGCGTGAGATACAGCGATTCCATCCCGGATACCAATTGATAGAGAACTTGTACTGAAGGTACTTGAAGTGCTGAGAATGCCATCTAAATTAGATTCCCAGCTGTAAGTGTAGGGTGCGGTTCCGTAGGATACTGTGCAATTGAAGGTTATTGGGTCTCCTTGAATAAAAGTTGCATCCGAGACAGGATTCGTGATCTCGACGCTTGGATGGAAGGTCGTGGCAGGGAGATACCGGATGTACTGATAGTCAAAATCCCCTTCACGAGCGCTTATAGTGACCTCATACATTGGCTGCAGAAAACCTTGATTGAAATCATCCTGCCAATAGTAAACAAGGACATGTTCTTCGCTAGTGTATTGACCAATACCAGCTACACTGAGAGCGGATTCAAAATCGATTACGGGAAAGGCATCGTATGGCTCAAAATCTATCCAAGCCATATTCATTCCGATTATCTCTTCGCCTTCACCGATACTTACTGAAATTTCTCCGCCGGGGCCTGCAACTGGTATGTCGTCTACCGTAAAGCCGTAGTTCACTTGGATGTTAAGTAGCTTGGTGATTAGGTCCTCTGTTTCCGGATTGTAGCCTGTTGCATTACTGGAACCATAGCCAGAGAATGAGGAATTTTCTGGAAGTAAACCATTGCGTCCGAGGAATTCATCTGCTTTTGATTTACATTGAGTTAAACTGGGTAAAACTCCACCAAAGGATATGTTCCAGAGTTTTGAATAATCAGCATACCACATCGTGCCAGTAGCCTGATTCATTTCAAAGGTCGTATTCCCGTTGATGAGGCTAACTCTCCCGTCACGTGTAGTCAAATCACCGACTAGACTAAACAGTTCTTCGGCTTTGGTACTCACAAGAGCTGTTGTAACGTATGGGGGCAACAAGTGATAAATCATCAATGTACTCTGTGAGGGAACAGCTTTGACCACTGTAATTTTTTGATTTGGCGAGACTGTTGTTATTGATC
>JABXGU010000830.1 GCA_016550415.1 archaeon
AGAGTCTGCGTCCTATTCGATTTATTGCTGGAGTTAGTAGGCTTAGAATTGCAAATATGGCAAATGGGAGTAGTGGCTCGGATAGAATGGTTAGGAACCAAGTAGTTAATTCAGTAATTACCATTTAGAAACCTCCTTGATTTAATAGTTCAAGGCATGACGGGGCGATACGGTCAACCATCATTGCAGGAAACAGTCCCAGGAGTAATATTGGTATTAGAAAGATAGCAACAGCCACGATTTCCACTCCTCTCCCGCGTTTCATCGAAGTTTCATTTGTTGGGTCACTCAATATTATTCGATCAATGGTCCACAGGAAATAGCCTGTTACAATTCCTGGTGATAGGACGATGAAAGCAAAGATGGGATAGATGGATATGGTTCCTGCAAATATCATAAATTCGCTAACGAAGTTCGAAAGGAATGGTAAGCCCATTGCTGCAAAGGATCCAATGATGAAGAGTCCTGCTGTCCATGGCATTCTCTGACTCATACCTTGTAGTTTACTGATGTCTCGTGTTCCTGCACCCTTGTCAATTACGCCTGATAGAAGGAATAATAGTCCAATAGCACAGGCGTGGTTGAACATTTGAAAGACAGCGCCGGTAACTCCGTACAAGTTGCCGGTAAATGCTCCTAGTAGCACGAGACCCATATGATTGATGCTTGTTAAAGCAATCATACGTTTCAGGTCATGTTGGATGAGTGCCACGAAGGCTCCATAGAATACTGTGAGAATAGCCAATCCCATTATGATGGGCGCAAGGAGCATTGATAGGTCTGGAAATACGCTGAGAGTAATTCGAATAAAACCATAACCTCCCATTTTCAGTAGCACTCCTGCTAAAAGTACACTTATGGGCGCAGGAGCTTCAACGTGGGCGTCTGGAAGCCAAGTGTGAAATGGAACCATTGGCAGCTTAACAGCAAAGCCAGCAAAAGTCAGAATCATTATGAGTAGTTGAAATGGTGATGAGGCTGAAGATTGTATTATTGTGATAAGGTCAAAGGTGAATGGGCTCGTACTCAAGAAGAGCATGATGAATCCTAATAACATTAGGACACTTCCCACATGAGTAAAGATTAGGAACTTCATTGCGGCGTATCTGCGATTTGGTCCACCCCATGAACCAATTAGAATGAACATGGGAATCAGTACAAGTTCCCAAAAGATGAAAAAGACAATCAGGTTCAGCGAAATAAAGACTCCAATTAAACCTGCTTCAAGAAGCAGCAAGAGACCATAATATGCAGAGACTCTCTCCTTTATCATTGTATAAGATCCAATGGCTGCAATCATTGTTAGCAGAGTGGTTGCTAGAAGTAATGGGAAACTAATTCCATCAACACCCACTTTGAAAACGATGCCTAGTGTGGGAGCCCAATCAATTTCGTACATAAAGGAAAATCCAGATTGTGCAGGGTTAAAACAAAGCCAAAGCCATCCTGTGATAATGAACTGCATAGCAGTCCATCCTATCGCGAAGAATTTGGCGGGTTTAGTTCTGAAATGTCCAATGATTAGGACTAGAACAGCGCCAATTAGAGTTCCAGCAACAAGCCAGATTAAAGGAGAAAATAATTGTAACATAACTGATTTCACCATAAAACTTGGATTAGAAGAACTATAATGAGTAAGAGTATTCCAATTACAAAGGCTGCAATATAGTTCTCAGTTATCCCAGTTTGGAGTCTCCTAAGAGAACGGGAAGCCTTTTGCCCCAGCAGAGCTACACCATTGATGGCTCCATCAACTATTTTCTTATCAAAGAATTGACTCGCCCTAGATGAAGCGATGGCTAATCGGGCCAGTAGCATATTCAACCGACCAAAACCTCGGTCGTCAATAATTTCACCTGCTTTTTCGCTTTCATGAATGAATTTTGGAGCAAGCACGTAGTGAGATTTATCCAGGGCTCCTATCTCAAATTTTGAGAAAATTGTATTGAATACTCGAAGAGTACCTCTAACGAAGATTTTGTCATAAGCTGCGTCGAAATAGTAGCCATTAGTCCAAATCTTTTGTATGGAGGCAGCAAACCCGTTTTTACTGATTCTCTGGGATGAGGGTTTCTTGAGTACGTATACAAATATGACTGGAACCGCTCCAATTGTTAGTGCAGAAAGGGAGAGAAGAAGTGGGATTAATTCAATCTCAAATAGGTGATGATATTCAAGAAATGTTGCCAGTTGGCCAAAGGGTATCAGCAGTCCTGAAAGACATACTGCAATGCCAAGAATTGCTAGTGGTAAAACCATTATTACTGGGCTCTCATGAGCATTATCATGAATGGGCTTATCCCTTGGGGGACCAAAGAAAACTAGAATCATCCAGCGAAAGCTGTATGCTACTGTCAGGACTGATGCTGTCCAAGCAAGAATTAGTGGAATTAATGCTCCAATGTTCCAGGCAGCGGCGAATATTAGATCTTTACTCCAAAAGCCATTGAATGGCGGAAGTCCAGATAATGCAAAGACTCCAATTAGACTCGTTATAAATGTGAATGGCATCTTATGTCGAAGTCCCCCCATCTTAGTAATATCAAGGGAATTTGTAGCGTGCATAACTGAACCTGCGCAGAGAAATAGAAGCGCCTTGAAAAGTGCATGACTCATAACTTGGGATTGACCAGCGAACCATCCAAACGTCGTTCCGACACCTAGCGCGGTCATAATCAATCCTAACTGACTAATGGTGGAGTAAGCTAGTACTCCCTTTAGATCATTAGACACTAGGGCCATTGTGGCTGCTAGGAGTGCTGTTATTGCACCCACATACATCACAGTATTAAGCCATATTTCGACAGATTGGAATAAGACGAATGTGCGTCCTACAAGATAAATTCCCGCTTTCACCATTGTAGCTGCATGGATTAGCGCACTAACTGGGCTGGGACCTTGCATTGCATCCGGAAGCCATACATGAAAAGGTACCTGCGCAGATTTGCCCATGGCTCCGCCAAAGGTGAAAAGCGAAATTACTGAAAGTGAAGATAGGGCAATTTGGCCAAGTTGTACAGCTTCTTGTATCTGTAGAAATTCAAAGGTGCCTGTTTGGGTAAACATGAAAATGATACCAATAAGTAAGCAGACATCACCTATTCGTGTTACAACGAATGCTTTCATTCCTGCCCGAGCTGCTGCAGGTCTATCGTACCAGAAGCCAATTAGTGCGTAGGAGCATACTCCAACAACCTCCCAGAAAATAAAGAGTTGAAGAAAGTTGTCTGCGAGGACTAGTCCAGTCATTGCACCTATGAATAGGACGACTAAGGAGAAGTATCGAGTTTGTGATTTATCGTGAGTCATGTAGCCACAGGAGTAGATGATAATAAGGAAGCCAATTAGACTGGCTATGTTTGCCATGAAGATGCTTAACGGATCACCAAATACTCCAAAATTAAGGTTCAATGATGGAATTGGTATCCAAGCAAATTGCTCGTGCATTTCTTGAAAAATAAGAACATCTGGTATGGTTGAAATTGAGTAAATGGCTGTGATAGCACCTACAATGGCTGCAATAGTTTTTGGTAATTTCTTGTGGAGTGGACCAATAGCTGCAATAAGAACTGCACCTAGAATTGGAATTATCCAAATTAACCAAAGGGCATAGGGAAGCATTTAGGGACCTCCTAATAGTGATGCAAGAACTGCTTGAGCAGATGGGTAGATGATTTGTAGAACTAGCCATGGGAATATTCCTATAACGATGACAAGGATGGCAACAAGGAGCATTGGACCACTCATTAGTGGTGGTGACTCATGGATGTCATCAAAGCGACGGGGAATTCCTTCTGGTGGAATTTCAATTCCCTTCTGGTAGCGTTCGAAAAGTTCGTCTAGCGCTTTTGAAGGTGGACCAAAGAATATCCTACGAATAGTCCAGAGATAATA
>JABXGU010000831.1 GCA_016550415.1 archaeon
CTTCCAGTGTCATAGTCAAAAATCCAGCTTCGGGTTTGCCCATCGCATGAGCTGTAAAGACACGTAACATATCATCTTCGGAAACATCAAGATTGTTAGGAAATCTACCTACAATGCGTAGACCGATTTTATCGTCCCAGCGAGCTACACTAAGTCCACGTGGCATAATTACGACCCATCCTTTCAGCGTTTATTTTTGCTCTTTTGCACAACCCTCTAAGTCGAATAGATTCCATTAATCAAAACCTCTATTTAACTGTCTCTCAACTAGAGCTTACAAATTCATGCGACTGGTTTATTCTCAACACATTGAACTGGTAGATGATTGGCTATTAAATTCTGAGGGAATAACTATTCTGAAGTAGCTTCAGCTACTGCACCCAAGAGAATATTGTATAGTGACTCTCGATAGCGAGGATCTATAGCAACTAGCCCGTAGGTTCGAATACCGAGAATCCTCTGAACAAGCTTGGGTGTAAGAGCATTTGGTAGGTCTTGCTTATTCGCAATAGCCCATACTATGGCGGAGGGAGATTCTTTTCGCACAATTTCTAGGATGTCCCTTGTTTCAAGGATGTTCTTCAAAGTTGAATCTGTTACCAACAGAACAGCATCAGCATTTCGAAGATAATAGCGCCAAAGAGAACGGAATTTGTCTTGCCCAGCAAAGTCCCAGATGATTAGCTCGTAGGGACCGAAGCGGACACCTTTCAGCTTTTCAATATCTACGGCGACGGTTGGAAGATAGACACCTGGAATACTTGTTGATGTTAGGAGTTTTACCATTGTGGACTTGCCAACACCACCTTGCCCAAGAAGACAGATTTTGAGCATTGCCACGACAATATTATCTAGGACACCACCAAAGCCTTCAAAGGATTTCGAACCGGGCTGGGGATTAGAAATATATCCGTCAATTTCGTGACCGAATTTCTCTATAAGCATTTTCTGTGCTTTATCAAGCCGCTCTCGAATTGGATGATCTTCATCACCAGCGTCAGCACAGAATACGAGGAGAAGATGAGTCCCAATACTTGCATAGAGGAACTTCATGCCGCGGACATGAATGGGGAGGTCAACCTGAAGACCAATTTCCTTTTGCAGTTGCTTATATGTGGCTAGAAATTCTTGGATTAGTTCTTGGGTAATTTCAACGGACCAATATTGACGATGAAAGGCGCGACGTCCATCTTGGGTGATTATCAATATGTTATGAATCATTTTGCTTGAAACCGCCCCATTATTCTGCTTTTGATATTGCGCGTTTTATTTGTCTACTTCCTTTTCTTCTTCGTGGTTGCACATTTCGGTTTTTCTCTTCAGCGAGAAGGTCAATCAACTCGCTGTAATTACGACGAAGAGATGTTCGTGAACAACCTACAAGTTCGATTATATCGTTTTCGGGTACATCATCTCCCATTTGTTTGGCACACAGATATGCTATAGACGCAGCTACTATGGGACGAGGGTGACCTTGAACTAATCTCTTTTGCCCAACTTCGTCAATAATCTGATGGGCAAATTCAATGGTTGTGTCTTTTACTTGAAAAACGGAAAAGAGATGTTCAATGATTTCGTGTATTGGTTCTGTCCACGAACTTGCATCTTGATCCTTTTCCATTTGCCTTTTTGAATCAGCTTTTTCTAGTATTCGTTGGATTCCTGCGTGTACAATACGACGAGCATTGGCAAGTTGGATTTTTCGTTGGCGTCTGAGATAACGTGGGCATCGTGTAAAGCTTTGCATTTCATAGATGGACAAATAACATGGTTTCTTTACAACACGACAAAATGAAGCAAGCTTGTCATTATCCAAAGGTCGCTCATACATATAAGGGCATAAGGATTTGTCTCGATAGCCGCCCCGACGCTTAATCTGCTTATAAGCATTTGAGAGAATTTTGCGATATGCTTGACGACGATTTGCGGAGTCACCCCTAACCTCAATCATTTCTTGCAAAGTAGACATTAGCACTTCTTGATATGCTGTTCCTTCCTCTTCGACCAACAAAAAAGCTACTACACAAAAATCGTCTTTTTTACCGCCCCTCTGAATCCGCTGATAAGCAGCAGCAGCTCTCAAATCAACATCGGAGGAGGGAAAAATCTGGAATACCTCATCTGTTTCTTCTTTAGCACAACTGTAAAACATCATGGCAAGTTGTTTAGAATCTAATTCTAATTTGGTGGGGTGCTTGGCCAACACCGTTAAACCAGTTTTTTCATCCCATCCACAACACGCTAAACCATGGGGGATTTCAGTTCACCTTCCAGTGAAGAGGAAAAGTGCTAAATGCACCTAACATTCTCACTTGTCCAATTCAAACATGAGGAATGGCGCAAAAAAGGTTTTTGCACACCTATGTAGTGCCAATATATTTGTCTACTGCATCTAGTAGAATCCTCATCATCTCTTCTCTTCGTTGAGGATTCACTGCAACCATACCGAAGGCCCTTACACCAAGAATACGTTCGACCAATTCCGGAGTCAATGCGCCTTCTAGATCTTGTTTATTCGCAATCGCCCACACAGGGACCCCTGATGCGTCCTTGCGAATAATATCCAATATTTCCTTTGTGGCAATCACATTATTCAGTGTAGAGTCAGTAATGAGGAAGACGATGTCGCTACCTCGGAAGTAAATCGTCCACAATCTACGGAAACGTTCCTGTCCTGCAAAGTCCCATAGGATAACTTGGTAGGTCCCGTATTGTGTGGCTTCGATTTGTTCAATTGATAGTGCAATGGTTGGCACATACTCTTTGGGTGGTTCAGCGCCTTTGAGGAGTTTTAGAAGAGTGGTTTTTCCTACACCACCTTCACCTACAAGGCTTACTTTTAACTTGCTCATTATGTATTTGTCGATGAGTTCTTCTATTTGCCCAGTATCTTTGGTGTCTCCAAATTCAAGGATTTTATCAGTTCCGAATTTTCCTACAAGCATTTTAAGGCAGGTTTTGACCTTCTCTGCAACACGACTGTCTTCGTCTTGCATGTGGGAGATGAAAACGAGGAGAATATTGCCAGCACTTGTAAAGATGAATTTGGTGCCTCGAATGTGAATAGGAAGGGTGGGGATGTCACTGGACTGTACGTGACTCATAAATTCCTTATATGCTCTTAGGAATTCACGAATCATTTCATCGGTGAGAGCAACACGCCAATATTGTTTCCTAAATAAAACATCAGCTTTCAGACCAACCTCATCAGTTCGAGGGCTGATACTAATAAGGAGAGCGTTATGGATAATTGCGCCTCACCACCCAGAAACAATATTCTAGTGTTTAAAAAAGCTTAATTTTAGCACGCTGATAAGCTTTTTGGCAACATATAAAATTACTACATGGCATTAAATTTTGCAGAGTTAGCTTTTTTAGTAGAGATTTATGAGATGATTTACGGGGCAGCACTTTGAAAACAGTTTCGTCTTCAGATTTACATGGTTGGCTACAGGAACGAATAGATGATTTACTCCAAGATTATAGATTGGACCTTTCTAGGCACATTGATCGAATCATAGAAGCCACGAATGGAATATCTGAATCATCAGATTTATTGTTGCAGGAAGTTGTGGTTGACGGAGAGTTGACTATACCCGGAGCAGCCTCCAAACTATCGAGCCAGCTAAAGACTATAGTGGCTGAGCTCAAATTCCCTGAAAAACTCACACACGCTTCTGTGCAAAATTTGCTAGAATCGTTGGAAGAATTATTGAAGAAAAGTACTACAGCAGGAAGACGCTATATTCCTCGGTTGCCAAAAATACACAAGAAAGTAATCAAAGAACTGGATTTTCATATACGAGTAGTCAGTCAGGAATATCAGAAAATCAAGAAAATCTTTGACAAGAACAAGCTGCCTCAACAATTAGATACACTTACAGAATCAGTAATAGATTTGGGGCAGAAGACTGAGCAGCTAGCAATTATTCTTGATAAGCTAGCTGAATTACAGAATCAGCAAAGCGCTACCGTGGAAAAAATTGAGGAACAGGAGGAGGGCATTGAGCAGTTCCGTGTAGAATCAGGCTTAGCAGAGATTGAAGCGATAAGACGCGAGATTGATGCCATTCGTATGCTTGTAACAAACCAGTTGAACTTCTTGAAAAAACCCTTGAGAAAGCTAAGTCAGTCTGCAGGAGGCACACTGATGATTTCTTCAACAGCAATTGAAGGTGCTAATGCTTATTCTGCCGATTCATGGAGGGCATTTCAGGAAGATGCAGAAAATTTGGAGAAACTTAAAGCATCGTTGAGTGCCCTATCAAACGCTGTGCAAGCGGGCAAGATCAAGTTCAAACAGAGCATTGATCGTAAAATACTAGAACGCAAGGCAGAGATTTGTGATAAAGCTGCAATAGATGAATTGCGCGCACGTTTTTCCATTTTGAATGCTCGTCGTGAGGAGTTGGTATCAGGGGTTTCCACTGATGAACGACGAGAATTGGAGAAGACTTTGGAAAGAGCTCAATGGGAACACAGAGACATTAAAGCCGAAATCACACACTCTGAAGAGAAGATGAAACGAGCAACGGAATCAATCAAATCACTGAAAAAGAAAATCGAACAATCATTAAAGCATCATCTAAATGATGAGGTTCAAATTGAACTTCCTGAAAAGATTCAAGTCCACCTTGATAAAACAGGATGAGCTGGAACAAATCATAAAAGTGAACGCAAGCCTTTTTTAACTGGTTGTGAGGAATTTTGTAAGGAGATGTGGTAATCTGTGTCGGAGGAATATCAACCAATTACCCAAAAATACATCTTACCCCTAACTTCATACTTGATTGAGCTAGGCAGAATTGGAAATCAATGGGCGGTTCGCGTTTTCCGTGGAAAAACAGAGATAGGCACAACAATACTCACAACCGATTTGAACCATAACGAAATCTTCAATGCAGTTTCAAATAGCGTCAGTATGCCCATGTTCTCACCGGAACGGATGTTTGGAACAATTGGACGAATTGTCCAAGAGGCACGTATCAAGACAATGAGTGCTTCGAAGGGCCAGTCTGAGTCTTAGTCTTTCTTCTTTTCCACGAAATGCTGGATTGCATCTAGCGCGCCTTCCAATGTAAGAGGTGGTGCTAGAAAGACGATGCGAAAATGTCCAGCACCATATTTTGGATCAAAACCTGAACCATGGACAACAAGAACGCCAGTCTGATGTAGAAGATCCATAACAAATTCTTCATCGCTTTTCCAGCGGTTATTTAAATTAATTTTTGGAAAAATATAGAAAGCACCTTCGGGTTTTGCAGTGGAGATGCCTTCTATTTCGTTTAGCCGCTTCCAAACGAGATCTCTTCGTTTTCGGAGGCGCGAAATTACATCTTTAAGATAATTATCTGGTCCACTCAGAGCAACTGCAGCTGCATATTGGGCAGGTGCATTACAGCAAATACGGATTCGAGCCTGACGAAGAATATTTTCACGGATTTCGTTTAGTTCACCATTTTTATGGTGAAAATACATGTAACCAACTCGCCAACCCGGAACAAGGTAAACCTTGGATAGCCCGTTAAAACCAATGACCGGCACATCCTTTGCAATTGAAGCAGTGCTAATGTGTTGCTGATTAAAAACTAGTCTATCATACACTTCATCGGATATGAGAGGGATACCATATTCGCCAGCTAAATCAATGAAAGCCTGAACCGTCTTGGAATCATATAGGGCGCCAGTTGGATTATTGGGATTAATGAGGACTAATGCTGCAGTCTTATCAGTTATTTTTGACCGAAGATCATCAATGTCTGGCCGCCAGCCTTCCTCTTCGATGCACCGGTATGTCTTTGCAGCTCCATCAAAGAATTTGACAAAAGCAAGATAGGGTGGATACGTGGGCCCTGGAACCAGAACCTCAGAACCGGGATGGACGAGTGTCGCCATCAACATCTGGATGCCTTCAGAAATACCAGCGGTGGCAATTACATTTTCTGCAGTGACATAAACCTGATTGTATTTCCGTTCCTTTTCCACAACTGCTTCCCTGAATTCATTTACACCTGTTGAAGCAGAGTAGCCATTAAATCCCTCTCTAGCCGCTTTGCAGAAAGCGTCAACAAATAAAGAAGGGGTCTTAAAATCATACACAATGGGGTCGCCAATATTCAGATAGGTTATTTGGCGCCCTTCAGCTTCCAACTTTTTTGCAGCAACTACCACATCTCGAATTGCATACTGTATTGTTTGTGTTCGATTAGTAATGACATGTTCACCAAATTTGCGTCTCACCATAATGTCCACCCATACTGCAATTTGATCTTATGAAATGGCATTTACATTGAATCAGCTATATAGCTTAAGATTGTTCGTTGTAATACGAATATGCCGAATAGTTATTCGATTTGATTAGAGAAAAAAGTGATTTCAAAATTTACCTTCTTTTTCTTTCCCATTGCTTATAGGCCAATTTTATGTCTCTTCGTGTTACAGTCTTGCGGCCAGCAAATTCTGATAATTCTTTGGCTATTACAGCTATTTCGACACCTAGCTCTTCGAGGACCTCGCCAAGTTCGCCTGCAGCATGTTCGCTAACTCGCTCTCCGCCAGCCTTGCGAATCAGTCGGTCTATTGGTGCTAGGGGGATTATTCGAGTTGCTTTTTCCCGTGGCATCAAAATCACCCATTATTATTTAAGAATAAGGATATATTCGCCTCTATTTAAATTTTACACCGACAAAAAAGGGTTTAGCTCAATGAAGGGCTTATTTAAGCTGAATTGGGTAGTATAAACCGTTTAGCTAGGGTTCTTGTCCATTTCAGAGCATTTATGATGCTTTGCCTTTTGTTGAACTGGGCTTTTGCTCAGTTAGTTCTCTGATAATTTCTTTGATAACATCTAGCCATTCCAGGCCCATTCTCCAAGAGGAGACACCTTCCTCCTTCGTCTGCACCATTTGTTCAAGGAAGTCTTCTCCTAGTTGTTGCTGCATACCTGTAAGAACTGTACCAATTGTGACAAGCCCAAGTACGGGATTCTTTGAACGCGCAATACGGGCAAGTTCTGTGGTTGTATGCCACATCCCATCAGATAGACAACTCATCAAAGCCTGTTTAGCAGGGTTACCCTTCAATATTTGGCGGAGTACATCTAACTTGTTGCTTTGAATTGGTGAGCGCGTCTCAAAGGGATTCAAGGTAGTTCCCCCAAAAAAGGTCTTTACACCCATAGGTTTTAAGCGATTCGCCATTTAGCTGTGAGAAACATATGTCGTCTAGCAAGATAAAGTCTGTGATATGCGAAGCAGATTCAATTGCGTAATGAATTGGAAACTTATTATAAAATACTAATAGAGATATGCTCATCATCGAAAGAAAATTTGGTGAACCTGACAATGATTATTCCATTGCTGCCCTTACTTGTTTTAGCTGTATTGCAGGGAGTGCTCGAATTTCTACCAGTAAGTAGTGAAGGACAGCTACTTTTGGTCGCTGTAAATATGTATGGAATAGATTCTGCAACAGCACTTTCTGTTACTTTTTGGTTACATATAGGAACTGCTGTCTCCGTCGTTATTTTCTATCGAAAAGACATCCTCGGACCATTATATCAGCGAATACACCCACCCGAGAATGTCAGTGCGAAAAGCACCGATGAACCCGTTCTTTTTGGGTCATTATTCAGGTTCGTCATAATAGGAACTATGGGAACAATCCTTGTAGCTTTGCCGCTGTATTTCCTATTACAGGAATTTGTCTCCCAATTAATGGGAGAGACAGTGTCAGCCCTTGTTGGCGCCCTACTATTGGTTACAGGAATAGTACTCTATTTTCAGAGAAGAATACAGGGCATCAGAGAACTTGCCACACTCTCTCTGAAAGAAGCTTTTATCCTAGGATTAATCCAAGGATTTGCAGTGCTCCCAGGCATTAGTCGATCAGGTGTGACACTAACATATCTGTTGCTGCGGGGAGTTGAGCGGAAAGAAGCATTGAGGCTCAGCTTCCTGTTGGGAGTTCCATCAGTTGCAGGAATCACTTGTCTTGATTTCATATTAGGAAATTTCTTTTGGACAGATTTCTTCATTTTGGCATCAATCACAATTGTTGCTTTTTTGGTAGGATTCATTTCACTTTGGGGGTTAAGATATACTGCTACTAGGGTACCCTTCTGGGCATTCTGTCTCGGACTAGGCTTTTTAGTGCTATTTCTTACAATTCCATCAATTCTGCTAATGCCAACGATTCCCCCTTAAGAAACAACCATTCAATAGGTTTTAATAGATGTGAACGTTGAACCAACCACGTCGAGAGGTCAAATGAAGTGACACTGGAAGCAAGTAGCAATCGGGCAGAATATCGGGCAATAAATATTGCAGAAGATCATGCGAGCGTTGTTCTTCAGGCTTCCAAGCAATTGCGTTTGATGCTTGAAGACTGGATGGGAGGCAGAAAGGATCGTCAACGTAAGCATTTTGATGAACTCTCGAAACTTGAAAGAAAAGCAGATAGCATCAAACGGGATCTTCTTGATGCTCTTTCGGTGTCAGAGACAATGCTTCGGCGAAGTGACTTTTTTAGGCTAGTCATGAATGCAGATGATATCGCTGACATTTGTGAGGCTACAGCTTGGGATTTAACTGGACTAGAAGACTACAAACCTGATGCAAAAATTCAAGACCAATTTGTGAAAATGCTCGATGCAATTAACGATGCTGTTCTAAAACTTCGTAAATCCATTATGTTGCTATCACAGAATTCTAATAAAGCAGTTGAATTGTCGACAGAAGTAGATGAGGCTGAACGAGCAGTAGATGAGGCTCACCGAAATTTCCTTCAACTCCTTTACAAATCGGAACTCGATGTCAAAGTGCTACTTCGGCTAAAGGACCTTGCACAACATCTTGAAGAAATAGCTGACGCAGCTGAAGATGCAGCTGATGCCGTTCGCATTATAGCAGTTGCCCGTTCCTAAAAGGTCAGTGGGGAAAAGGAAGTACCACCAATTACACTTTCAAATGTGACTGGATATGACCCCTAAGCAAAGGATACCAGCACAAATTGTTGAAAACAAAGTGGTTGTTTGGAAACCAGCAGATGGCTCAGCACTTTAAGCATAGGGCTTTTTTGGCTAACCCCTTTGCATTCGCAATCCTAAAGCAGAAGATTTTGATCGACCATCACAACTCTCCTATTTTGAAGCACTATACTTGGTCCGTCAAGGAATAATCGAAGTCTATATTGAAGACACAACGCAACCCATCACAGAGAAAGAGCTCACAACAATTGCTGAACAACAGCACCAAAACTTCTCTCAGAAATACACTGTTTATGAAGACCTGCGAAATAAGGGATTAGTCATCCGCCCAGGACTCAAATTTGGTGCTGACTTCGCTGTTTACCGAGAAGGACCAGGAATTGACCACTCGCCCTTCATAGTTGAAGTTGTCGCTGATTCTAAGGAGATTTCAGCAATCGAAGTTGTTCGAGCAGGACGCCTAGCAACTTCTGTTCGTAAAAGATTCGTCCTAGCCACTCCAACTGAATCAGGAAAAGTCCGATATTTCGTATTCAGCTGGATTAAACCGTGACAACAATCAGTCACTACAATGATTCACATCGCAATAACCGCTGAATTTTTTAACACTTTTTTATAACACATAGGTGAAGCTGATAATAATGGGTAAAAAAGAAAATGCTACAAAAGCACTAGAGATTTTAGAGACAGCTTGGAAGACAAAATCTGCCATACTTCTCACCGACGATTACGTTTACATGATGATGCAACTCGAACCAGGGAAATGGCAAGAAGCAAGCTTCGTCTTTGACGATGGCACCCTTGAAGTACGCGAACTTGACGCAGAAAAAGCACTGATGCTACTCATCGAAGAAGTTACAACAGGGCTTCCAGGATATGACAAATACATTACCGTACAAGATAATGAAAGCAAAGAGAAAGTAGCAGAGCGCCTTAAATCCGTAAAAGGATAGAAAAATGTCCACTAGGAGACGCATTTTGTAGGTAGTACTGTAAGAACTGATAGGAGGCTATTGCCTCTTACTTAGTTCTATTCAAGAATTTCTGAATTGGTGTAATGAGCTGTGTAAATTCGATGGGAAGAATAATCTTGGTACTTGCACCTGCACCCAAGGCTTCCAAAGTGTGAAGGTATTGTAGCGTCATCGTCTTATCATCAACCTTAGAGGCTGCCTTGAATATGGTCTCTAGGGCTAGTGATTGACCTTCAGCTCGAAGAATCGCAGACTGTCTTGCACCCTCAGCTTCTAAGATCGCAGATTGCTTTGCACCCTCAGCCACAGCAATAGCAGCCTCGCGCTTACCAGCAGCTTCAGTCACCATAGCACGCCTACGACGCTCAGCCTCCATCTGCATAATCATTGCCTCATTCACTTTTGTAGGAGGCAAAATTTCACGAATCTCAACCTTGGTAACCTTCACACCCCAAGGTTCCGTAGCTTCGTCTAGTTTTTCTCGTAGGACTGAGTTGATGTATTCACGTTTTGCGAGGACATCGTCTAGGGTGATGTCTCCTACGACTGCTCGTAGTGTGGTTTGGCTTATGCCTAGGGCTGCGCCGCTGAAGTCTTTTATGCGTAGGACGCTGTCTCGTGCGTTGACGACGCGGTGGTAGATGAGGAGGTCGATGTCGACGGGAGCGTTGTCGGAGGTGATGCAGCGTTGGTGTTCAACTTCAAAGTAATGTTCTCGTAGGTCTATCTTTACCATTTTGTCGATTATTGGTATGAGGATGATGACACCGGGTCCTTTGACGCCGGGAACTGCTCGTCCGAGGCGAAAGATTACTGCTCGTTCGTATTCTTTGAGTACTCTGATGAAGGGTATGATAATGATTATTATTACGATGAAAACCAGTATCAATATGAATGGTAGCATTTGTATGAGATATTCGAGTTGTAGCATTTACCCGACCCTCAATATTTGATAGCGACTTCAAGCGAATATACTTTGCGGGTTGTTCATTGGTTTTTTTCAGTTTGAAGGCAATATAGCGAAAGGCTATTAGTGTGAAACAATAGAAATTCCGTTGGTGATTCCATGCCTATTGTATGCCCGAGTTGTGGACAAACTGTCAAGGACACTGCAGTATTTTGCAAGTTTTGTGGTTACCGTTTGTCTGCTGCTCCCTCAGCGACTAGGATACAACCAAGAGCTGATGCAAAGGCTGCTACACGGAAATCTGAGCAAATTGCTGAGGTGCCTGCTGAGATTTTGGCCCAATTGGAGGCAAAGGCTCAGTTGATGGAGCTGGAGTCTGAGGAGCAGGAGGTTTTGGGAGAACTGGAGCGTCTGGATGCCGAATTGGAACGTGGCGATAGATCCATTGCAGAACTTGAGAAGGAGATTAAGCCACTTCAGAAGCGGATAAAGACGCTAAAAACCAAGGAGAAGAATCTTCAGGCGAAGGTGACAGGATTCACTTTTGAGAAAGCAGGAAAGGAGCGGCTTCTTTGGGCTGATAGGCTTGAAAAACTGGAAGGACTAAAGGAAAGTGGTAAGGTGCGAAAGAGTGTTTATTCGCGCCTTCAAAGAGAATATGATGCAAGCAGATCTGAGTCGGAATCAAAATATCAGGGGCAAATTCTTCAAGCCCGAGAATGGCTGGCTTTGTTAAAGGCACAATATACAGCGGCGCGGGATGAGTTGTCTCTATTGGAGGCAAGGCATTCTGTTGGCGAAGTAAAAGATGCTGATTTTGAATCCCGTAGGGAGAAGTTGGAAAACCGTTCGAAAATTTTGGGGCGTCAAGTGGAAATACTTGAATCGATTCTTCGTGATGTCTAGCGTGACTCACAGCAATAACAAGTCTTTTAAACGGTAGCACCTCTCTGACCCTCACCGGAGGTTAAAGTCCGTTGGAACGACGAGTTATTGCTATTGTTCTCATATGTATTGGTATTTCAGCCCTAGCCTTTGGATTGACCTTGGGGCAACATGAACTCGTCCATTCTTGGCTCCGGAACTTCTCCGACGCATATTCATTATATTTCCCAACACCACCCTAGGGGATGACATTTGTGTCTTCTGAAGAACAGAATAATACAGGCGAAACTGAAGGTGCTCGAGACCGCATTGGTCGTCGGTTTTCAGAGATGAAACGTTCTATCTTAGAGCGAACTCGACCACATAAGACTGTACACTACTGGGTGAAGAAAGCCTTTGATGAGCTGTTGGCTATACGCATAATTCGTTTTCTTGTACAGTTAATTTCCTTTATTCTCCTAAACTTTGCTGCTATAGTATGGTTTCTTGGCTATGACCCGATTTTATACACCCAACTTGCAGGGATTAGCTGGCTAATTCCCATCTTTGGCTACATCCCGCTCCCTTATGTGATGCCTCATGGCAACCCTGCTGCCACTGGTGTTGGCTTCTTCGATATTCTAATGTTGTTTGCTTCTGCAGGAATATTCCCATACATTGCCATTGGAGTTCTCTTCATTGTTCCATCATTGGTTGGACGCAGCTTTTGTGGCTGGATCTGCCCCTTCGGCTTTGTTCAAGATTTATGCTCTCTTACACCAATTCGTACAAGATATCCTTCACGAGGAACTGATGAAGCCTTTGCACCAATCAAGTACGTGATACTTGGCATCACATTACTCTTCATCACTTGGCTGGGTATCTGGACCTTCCTCGGCATAGAGGGAGACCTGGCTACAACATTAGGTGCCTTCGCTGTTTCTTTTTGGAGTGTTCTTAGTCCACCGGCAACCTTCTTCGTCATCATTCCCTGGCTCATACTTACAAATCAGATTTCACCATTCGTTACAGAATGGCATTATTTGCTTGGTTGGCAACCAATAATGTGGGTTCGACTTATCTTTCTAAGTATTATCATCATATTGGCGCTATTCATTCGCCGTCCTTATTGTCGATGGTTCTGTCCAGCAGGAGCATTGCTTGGACTTGTTGGTCAGTTCAGTCTTCTTGGTATATCCAGACGTACAGCAGAATGCCCTGGCAATTCCTGCGATTCCCAACGATGCCAAAAAGAATGCCCAATGGGAATCAGAGTAATGGAAGGACCATGGGGTCGCCTATACAGTCGTAGATGCATTCTTTGTTTGGATTGTATAGCAAAATGTAAACATGATGCCATAAAAGTAGAATTTCCATAATAGTTGAAGACACCCTAAGGAGGAAAAATCCGTGGGAAAAATAAAGCAAGGGGAACCCTGCAGCGTGGAAGGCTGCAATGAAAAGGCAATCCGCTCAGTATCTTCAGATAAGGCATCTGAGGCATTTCAAAAGGCTTCACTTGCACTAAAGCCTGGGCGACGACGACGTGCATATCTTTGTACAGCACATTACAAAATTTTCAAAAAGCAGCAAAAGACTGAACGAAAAGTTGACAAGTGGCGATACAGTACTTAGCCAATTATTGTTTCCACAACTTGTTTTATCCGCTTCTTCCAGCGCAAAAGATTGAGTGCTAGCTCCTCATGGACATCCTTAGGAATTTCACCCTTGCGACCAGCAAGGGGTTCAAGAATTGCACCCATTTGAAGGGTTGCTGGTTCAAAATCCCCACCTAAGCGGATTAAGCGTTCCCGTGCATCAGCTACTATTACATACACTTTTTGAAAATCAGGATCAGACAACAACAAGTTGAGGGCTTCGTCAAGCTTGCGTTCAATAACAATTGCTTTAGAGATATGAGAGAGGTCGGTACCTGAGACGTTCCCAAAGCGCTTTAGCATGTCAGTAATTCTTTTGGAAATTTCATCGAGATAGGCTCGCAATTTAGTTTTTTCTTCGCTACCAATTTGTAGAGTAATCTTCGAGTCCTTTGAATCTACAGCGATTGTAACCTCCAACCTGCCTTCAGATTCAGGAATTCGAGAGGAAAAACTTGCTTGACCCGTAAATCCTTCTTCAGTATATGTCTCATCGATATTCGTCA
>JABXGU010000832.1 GCA_016550415.1 archaeon
CCTTTAAGCCATAGCTCGTGAACATAAGAAAGTCGAAACCCCGAGATGGGTGTATCGTTGTGTGTGGAATTATTGGCGCTGTACTAGTGCAGGGAAATGTGGCACCTCTTCTACGTGAGTCGTTAAAACGTCTTGAATATCGTGGATATGATTCTAGCGGGATTGTAACTGCCGCCAATGGGCAACTTCATATTAAGAAGGACAAGGGGAAAATAGATGAAATTCACAGCAGACTCAACTTTGATACCCTTCCTGGTAGTATTGGTATAGGACACACACGTTGGGCAACTCATGGTGCTCCTTCAAAGGAAAATGCCCATCCCCAACTCGACTGTAAAAATCGAATCGCTGTAGTACATAATGGAATAATAGAAAATTATCAAGATCTTCGTGACGACCTACTGGCACATGGTCATCATTTCCGTTCTGAGACTGATACAGAGGTTATTCCCCACCTCATTGAAGACACTATAAGATCCACCAAACGTCTTGATTTGGCAGTGGCAAAAATTCTTCCAAGACTGGAGGGCAGCTATGCCATTGTTGTCCTCGACTTTTCCTCTTCAGGAATAGTTGGTGCACGACAGGAAAGCCCCTTGGTACTGGGCTTAGGAAATAACGGTGTATATTGTGCTTCAGACGTACCGGCTTTTCTTCCGATGACAAGGCAGATACTAGTATTGGAAGATGGAGAACTGGCTTACCTGACAGCAAAGGGTGCTCTTCTCTATAAATCGCAATCAACTGGTGGTCTTACTCAAATACCCGTGCGTCTTCCAACTACAGTAAACTGGACAATTGACATGGCTCAAAAGGGTGGATATCCCCACTTCATGCTAAAGGAGATTCATGAACAACCAAGAGCCTTGCGCGACACACTCAGAATACAGCAAGAGGATTTGAAGTCCTTTGCTGAGGTTCTACATAACCATAGAAGCATTTGTTCTATCGCTGCAGGAACATCCTATCACTCTACATTGGCTGCAAAATACATGTTTTCCCAAATTGCAGACCGTCTTATGTACAGTGCAATTGCTTCAGAGGGCTCTGATATGCTAGCCAGTAGTCTTGGAGAAGATACAGCGATACTAGCTGTTACGCAATCTGGGGAAACCATCGACACGATACATGCTGTCAAACACCTTAAGCAACAGGGCTGCACAATTCTCGCAATGACAAACACTGTAGGAAGCTCCATTACTCGTTTAGCTGATCACGTTCTCTATACACAAGCAGGACCTGAGATTGGTGTAGCTGCAACCAAAACCTTTGCTACTCAGCTAGCTTGCCTAGCTTCCCTCTCAATTTACCTCGGAGAAATAAATGGTGCGAGAACTAATCAGGAATGTCAGAATCTGCTCAAAGCATTGAGCGACTTCCCTAATATCATACAATCTGTCATTCGAAACCAAGAAAGCCTCATCAAGGAAACAGCACAATATTTTGTAAATAAGCCCAACTTCTACTTCTTGGGTCGCGGAATCAGTACAGCGACAGCAATGGAAGGCGCTCTGAAAATCAAAGAAATTGCCTACGTACACGCTGAAGGGTACCCCGCAGGTGAATCAAAACATGGACCAATCGCTCTAGTTGAACTAGGATTTCCTGTTGTTTTCGTTGCTCCAAGCGATCAGACTCGACGACATCTTGAAGGAAATGTGATGGAGATGAAGGCACGAGGCGCTCAAATCATTACAGTCTGTTCAGAGAAAGATACGGGAATTGAGAAGCTGAGCGATCGTGTATTTTCAATGCCTGTTCTTCCCATAGAAGTATTTTCACCAATTTGCTATGTGGTTCCGCTTCAACTCTTTGCTTATTACACAGCCATCCTGCGAGGTCATAATCCTGACCAACCGAGAAATCTAGCCAAGGCTGTAACCGTCTTATAGGTTGAGGCGCTTCTATTCTATACAAACAGTTAAAGGAAGCTGTTTGAAAGGTTTCAATAAGGAACCTTATGGTGATTTAAGAATGGCACGGTGTCCCGAATGTGCAGGGACTATGAAATATGATCCTCGGTCTGGTAATCAAGTCTGTCAAAGATGCGGTTTAGCTGTTTCAAGGGCAGAGCTTGATCGACTTTGGGATGAACAGCGATCTTCCTTTCGTGAGGAAGATGAAGAAAGAGAAAAATCACAGCGGCGCCGCGATTATCTTGACTGGTGGCTTGGAAAGAAGGAGAAAGATAAACGAAAGCGGTAACTTTCAAGTCACTTTCCGAAGGCTCGTTACTTTTCTCATAGGGTGGATAATCCTTTTATGTGCAATACCTTCTATTCGCACATTGAAACAGCTCACCCATAAAAAAAATGATTTGAGGGTGCGCGCGTGGGCGAGAATTTAATCGAAAGAGCTCTACTCAGTGCATCTGTGTTTAAGAATGAGGAGACACTCCATCCTGCATTTGTCCCACCCAAGTTGCCAAATCGAGAGAATCAACTTGTCAGACTTAGCCACGATTTTAAACCGTTAATGAGCAAAGAGGGTGCCTACGCTGTCAATGTTGCAGTCGTTGGTCAGCCCGGTACTGGAAAAACAGTTTCAATCAGGTATTTTGGACATGGACTGGAAAGTGCTGCAGCAAAGCGTGGAATCAAGATACGCTTTGAATATTATGATTGCTTCATATTCCGAACAAAGAGCGCTATTCTAAGAGATCTCTTAACAGAACGATTCAAAGTAACCAGTCGTGGTTTCTCTGATGAAGAAATTATCACCATGATTAATAGGCGCCTAGTTCGTGAGAATATACGCTTGGTTCTCTGTCTCGATGAAGCCCATCTTCTTGGGCAAGACCTCCTCAGCTTAATTCACGCAAGCGAAGTAGCTGTTCATGGACAAGCCCATATCTCTACAATAGTAGCATGTCGTACTACGGATTGGCAAACCGGTCTTAGTTTTTCCCTATCTGGACGCTTACATGATCGCGTGGACATGCCTCCATATTCTGAAGAAGAACTCTACAAGATTTTCGAATACCGTGCTCAACTCGCTTTTCATGACAATGTGGTTACAAAAGAAATACTTCAGATGGTAGCTCAAATTGCTGCTTCAACGCAGAATGCCAGACACGGCATCGAAATGCTATACTGGGCAGGTAAGGCTGCTGATAGACAAGTGGTTCGCCCAATTACTCCAGATATGATACGGCGAGCAAAACAAGAGGTCTACTCCGAACTACGATCGGATGTTCTCTATGGACTTCGCTATCAAGAAGTTCTTGTCCTTGCTGCAATATCCCGTTTGCTCAAACTTGAAAAGGCAAGCTCCACAACAATCGATAAGGTATACGACAGATACCAACTTGTCTGCGAAGAATATGGTGCCAATATACAGGCGAAACCAACATTTCGTAAAACTATTGATGCTCTGGTTTCACTTGGAATAATTGGTAAAGCTGTTGAGAGTATCGGTGGCGGTCAACGAGGACGAAGATCTCAACTCACTCTTATGGATATACCGGTTGAACTTTTCGATGAACGTGTCGATGAGATTATACGACGTAGACAATCAGTTAATGGTAAATCAGGAATAGAAGAATAAGCCCAAGCTAAGTGGTGATGGGAAAGATGACTGTCGAGACCATGTATGAAGCTATTCGATTCAGATATAGAAATACCCCTGTAGCTGTTGTGGTGCAAACCCCCATAGAAAAATTCACCATACAGGATAGCAGTTATGGTCCCTATGATAAGGGAAATGAAGTTGATTTACCTCGTTGGGTTGCTGAAGTTCTGATTTCGCAAGACATAGTGCAGCTCAAGGGCGCAGGAGTGGATTTGCCCATGCTTCAAAAGGCTGTATGGCGCGAGACCAGTGAGCCTGTTCTTCAGGAATTAACACCACTATTCTTTTTTCAAGTGAAACAGCAGATTAACCATCTAGCACGCAAAAACCTCGAATCCCCCAATAGTATTATTCTCTCTTCGCAAAAGAAAATGGAAGGATTATTACGAGATTTGATAACAAGCAGACTTATCAAGCTCATGAAAATCTCACTTAGAGCAGAGCGACTTCACCAAAGTAAAGAAAAGATGACTGAAGAGGAACATTGGCTAATCGACCAGCTTGTCAGCCTACTACGCAACTGGGAAAAACACGTATTGGAATTGGACGCTAATGACTGAAGAAATAGATTTCATTGGACGTTTCGAAGACTTTCTAAAAGACTTCAAGACGGAGGAAGGCGAAACCATATACAGAGACGCCATTGAGAGGATGGCGCTAAGCAAACACATCTTCATCGTTATCGATTTCAACGATTTACTTACTTTCGATGATGGTTTAGCTTCTGCAACACTCACGAATCCGGAAAAAGCAATAACAGCGGCATCAGGAGCCATTCAACGTATACTTCGTGTCGTTGATCCAGATTATGCTGACACTGTAGAAAATCTCCATGCCAGATTCAAAAGAGTACCTGACCGGGTATCAGTCAGAAATATTCGAGCTGAGCACATTGGCAATCTTATATCAATTGGTGCATTAGTAACTCGTGTAAGCGATGTTAAGCCTCTTCTTGTCTTGGGCGTTTTTAGGTGTCGCCAATGTGACAACTTGATGACTGTTCAGCAAGGTAGCCAATTTACACAACCTGCTATCTGTTCAAACGAAGGGTGTCGGAACAAGGGTCCCTTCGAACTAGTTCCCGAGCGCTCTAAATTTGTGGACTGGCAAAAAATACGTCTCCAGGAGAAACCTGAGGAACTGCCCCCCGGTGCTTTACCTCGAGCATTGGATTGTATACTTCAAGAAGATTTAGTGGATACAGCTAGACCAGGTGACCCCTGCCAAATTGTAGGAATTCTTTGCTCCACCCAAGACTACTCTGCAGTTCGCAGGAGGAAAGCACCAACCTTTAGCATGTTTCTTGCCACCAACCACGTCGATGTCTCAGAACGCGAAGCTGATCGCATCGAGATAGCCGCCAAGGAAGAGGAATTAATTCGCCAACTATCACAAGACCCAATGATTCACAGAAAGATTGTCAACTCGATTGCTCCTTCTATCTATGGGCTAGTTGATATCAAAGAGGCTGTTGCAATGCTTCTATTTGGAGGCGTAAGCAAAGTCCTCGCTGATGGTGTAAAAATTCGGGGCGATTCAAACATCCTTCTGGTTGGAGACCCTGGAACTGCAAAGTCTCAACTTCTAAAATATGTAGCCACAATTGCGCCCCGGGGTCTCTACACGTCAGGCAAAGGCTCAACAGCAGCTGGTCTAACCGCCGCTGTACTAAGAGATCCAGATACAGAGGGCTTTACACTCGAAGCTGGAGCATTGGTGCTTGCTGACCGAGGAACTGCATGTATCGACGAATTCGATAAAATGAATCCTCAAGATCGCACTGCCATCCACGAAGCAATGGAACAACACACCGTATCAATCGCTAAAGCAGGAATTGTAGCAACCCTCAATGCTAGAACAGCTATACTAGCTGCAGCGAACCCTACCCTCGGACGATATGTCCCCCAAAGACCATTCATTGATAATGTGAACCTTCCAGTTACACTACTTTCACGCTTCGACTTAATCTTCACTTTAACAGATCAACCTGAAGCTGAAAAAGATGAACGAACTGCAGAACACATTGTCTCCCTTCATCTTCTGAAAGGTGCATCTAAGGGACCTCCCATCAATGCAGATTTACTCCGCAAATACATTGCCTATGCTCGGCAGAGAATTAGACCTGATCTCACCGAAGAAGCGCTAAATGTGTTGAAGGAATTTTACCTAGGTATGAGAAAGGCTGGTGAATTGGAAAATGCCCCTGTTCCAATTACTGCACGACAACTGGAATCACTAATTCGTCTTTCTGAAGCTCATGCAAAAATGGCTCTTCGAGAAAAAGTACATCCTGATGATGCTCAAGCTGCTATACGCTTAGTCAGAGCATCACTTATGCAGGTGGGCCTAGACACTGAAACCGGTCAAATAGACATAGACAATATCATGATTGGGAGAGGTAAATCGCAAAGGGATAAACTGCAAGTCATACTAACAATGTTACGTGAACTAGAGAAAGAGATTGGAGGACCAGTTCCAATAGAGAAATTGGAAAAACGCGCAGAACTGGATGGCATTAATCCCACCTTTGTAAAACAAGCAGTTGTCCAACTCCGTGACAAGGATGGACTAATATTCGAACCGAGACCCGGGCATCTCCGTTACATAAAGGGAATTTAGCTATTGCATTTATTGGTGGTTTTTGGGGATGATTGATGGCTTTTCTAAGATTTTGGAGTTGCTGATAGAATATAGTTAGGCGGGTTGTCGTCCACGCCATCCCAGTCGTACTGGTGCCTCAGGATGTTCTGGCTCTACAACAGCATAACCGGCTTTCATAGAATTGTTGAGGTCACCTGTCCATTCTCCCAACCCCACAACCCGTACATCCAAATCACACACACCCACACTATAATGACCTACAACAAACAAGTCTTTAGGACCCATCTTTGGCACCATAGGAGGAGGTCGCATCTCTAAACGCCGGCGCACGGCTTGCAATGCCGTACCACCTTTCCCATATCGATGGACTGCCGCCTCCAGACCCAAACCATGTCCATGAAAGATAAAGACATTGAAGTCGTAACATGAAAGCTTAGCATATGGCAAGATAGTGAGACCATGGTTGCGGGGTAATAATTCTAGCCAAGTATCATGTTCCCAGTGATGAAGATGCACCGCTCCAGCACCTCCAACCTTTCAAGCTCAGCAACAAATTTGTCAAATGTGGCTTCCAAAATCCTCCATCCCTCAGCCAGCTTTATTATTGTCGCACTCTTATGTTCTGCAGGTGCGGGTGCAGCTTCATGGGCATACCGTAATTCCACTGTGTCGCCAGCGAAGTATATGGCGAAGACTCGATACTTCTCCAATAACTGTTCTAAATAGGAAAGGGCTGCCCGCCAATTATACTCAGGGTTGCCAATGTGGAGATCAGAAAAGATTACTTCGACCTCCAGTCGCCCATCGGAAGATCCAAATAAAGTCTACACATACTATATATGACGCTATAAAGGCAGAGTGGATTTTAACTGCACCTGATGAATTTCGTCTTAAGTTCCTGCAAGGTCTCAATGATAGAGACGGTTTTGCCACAGTTAAAGTCCAACGGATGGGTAATGCTTGTGGTCCAAACGTCCCTTTTGTCAAGTAACTTCTCAAAACGTTCGAGATCGAGTCAGCCAAA